>NZ_JAUTAR010000001.1:0-300000 GCF_030818695.1 Chryseobacterium sp. SORGH_AS_0447
ATTACTGATCAGGAAATTGCATTTCTGGCCGAAAGTATAAACGGATTAATTCAGAAAAAAGTTTCCGATTTTCAATTTAAAACATACAATGAAATTCAGATCGACTGTGACTGGACAGCCGGCACCCGCGATGATTATTTTAAATTTTTAAATCGATTAAAAAAGATTTCAGGCAAGTCCGTAACCTGTACGCTTCGGCTGCATCAGGTAAAAGATAAAAACCTCACGGGAGTGCCGCCTGTTGATAAAGTTTACCTGATGTGCTACTCTACTTCGTCGCCGTTGGAGAATTCAGACAGAAATTCGATCCTTGATGTCAACACGCTGAGAAGTTATCTGTCGAAAATTGAAGACTATCCCATTAAAAATATTGAAGTAGCCCTGCCGATTTATTCGTGGGGGATCGTCACCAATCACTTAGGAAAACACCGGCTGATCAACGCTTTGTCCAGAAAAGATTTGCAAAGCCCGGACTTTAAAAGGATTTCCGATACAGAAGCCGAAATCCTGAAGGACGGGTTTTACTTTGGACACTATCTGAACAAGGGATTTAAAATCAAAGTAGAAGAGATTTCAGATGAACAGCTTCGAGAAGTTATAAGTTTCCTGGAGAAAAAAATAAAACCTTTCGATATTATTTATTATCAATTAGACCGTAAATTTGTTACAGGACATCCGTTTGATTTATAGTATATTTTAATATATATTCATCAGCTGAAACTTCAAATAAACTATTACACTAAAAACACCATCATAAATGAAAAAGTACATTCTTTCACTTGCGGTTTTTTCGCTTTTTTATACCGAATCCCAAGCCTGTGCCTGGTCGGATCCGGATTATGAGTATTTCAATCTCTTTACCCAGAGTATTATCCGGGACAAATCTTACCTGCCTTTTCTTCACAGCTATTCCACAAGGTTCTATTCGGATTTTAAACCTTCCCAGATTCCTGACGACAACATTTATACCTGGAAGAAGTTTTTCAACAACCAGTTGAATTATGCGGAAACCGATTATCTGGTGAATAAAATGAACATCAGTGATCTGAATGCTCTTAAAAAAGGAGCACCTACAAATCAGCTGCTGCTAAAGCTGGGGGCCGGGTTTTATCCGAAGTACCGTGAAGCGGTGGATTACCTGATCGAAGCCAAATACCTCGAGCCGTACATGAAAATCAACTATGTTGAAACAGCAGACTCATTTTACTACAGGGAGAATGAAAGCAGTAAAAATGCGACTAATCTTGATTACGACAAAACCATTGCAGCGCTGACATCACTTTACAATGCAGCAAAGAATCCTGAAATCAAACAGCGGTACGGCTATCAGCTGGTGCGGTTCAACCATTATACAAGAAATTACGACGCTGCGGTTCAGGCATTCAAAAAGTATGTTGAGCCGATCCGGTTAAGAGGGACTGCTTATTTTATGGCATTGGATCAACTGGCGGGTGCACAGCGGGGATTAGATCTGAAAAGTGATGCCAACTGGAACTTTTTCCAGGTTTTCATAAACAGCAAAAGCCGCAAAGAATCCGCTTTTGTATCCATGAAGCTTTCAGATTCGGCTTCCTTTAATAACATCATGAAAAGAGCAGGAACCAGTCAGGAGAAAAATATGGCCTATTTCCTATTAGGCTATGAAGATTTCAACAACCCGATCCCGACCATGGAAAAGATGTTTGACATTGATCCCGATTCGGAAATCCTGAAAGTAATGGCCGTGAGAAGCATCAACGAGCTGGAGCGAAGCTACCTTCCCATTTACTATTACAATAATGACGACGGAAATACTTCTGTTCAAACCACGACAGCGGATAAAACCACAGATCAGGGAAAAACCACAGCCGTAGAGCCAAAAAAAGAAGAGCTTTCCTTCTGGCAGAAAATTGTACGGTTTTTCAAAAATCTTTTCAGCAGTAAAAAAGACAAGGATACTCCGGAAAGCAAAGCAGAGCAAAGTGACGACGAATTGCTGGATAATCCTAACCGCATTCCAGTCTTCAGCAAAAATAATTATTGGTACGATGACAAAAGAAAAGACTTCCTTGATGATCTTGAGAAATTTACCGACAAAGCCAAAGAAAAGTCTAAAGATGAATACTGGCAGATTGCTGATGCTTACCTTAAATTTTTAAGGAAAGACTATAAAGCCAGTACAGAGATTTTAAATGATATTACGACAACGAATCCGGAATACCTGGAACAGATCAAAAGAATGAAAATCCTGAACGACATTGTTTCCCAGCCTAAGATCGATGCCGCTTATGAAGATCATTTAATGAACGACTATGCGGAATACTTTGTCGATCAGCATGAAGTTAAAAAAGACAGCACAGATACTGCGGATTATTATTACGGTGAAGTACCCTCCACTAAGGATTTCCTGAAAGACGTGCTGGCCAACCGCTACTTTCTGCAGGGAGAAGACGGGAAATCTTTCCTCATGAACAATAAACTTTCGGACCTTCAGTACAACCCGAACTCCAGCTTAGTAAAAAGTGTGGAGGATTTCTATAAAAAGCCCGATAAGACGCGGTTTGAAGAACAGATTATTGCTAAAAATATTGATGATGTCGGGAATATTGATGCCTTTTTCGCTATTATTTACGGAGACCGTGCGATGCGGCAGGCAGATTTTGAAAAGGCAAAAGCTTATTATGCAAAAGCTCAGGGATTCAAAGGAATTCCGAGAACAGAATGGAATTATGACTCGAAAAAAGTAATGCCGCTTCAATATCCGGCCACGGCTTATAACGGATTCAATAATATCTCCGATCTGGTCTTCGGGCACAACGTCTGGGAAAGTTTCCAGAGCACCCCGGAAGAAAGCATGAAAAAAGAGGATTATTCCCAGTTTCCGTTTATTAAACCCTCCATGAATAAACTGGAACTTGCGGATGCTTTGCTTCAGCTTAAAAGAATAGGTTCAGGAAAAGATGTAAAGGCTGCTACGGCCAACCAGCTGATCGGAAACCTGTTGTACAATACATCAATCTTAGGATATTACCGTCAGCTTTTTGTAATGGATATCGACAATACGAATGGCGGAAAATACGACTTCTGGAGTACAGACCGGAAAAATCCGTATCAGTATTATTACAAAAACTTTTTAGACCGAAGCTATATCGAACCTGATAATTTTGATCTTGCCATCAGCTATTATAAAAAAGCCTTTGACTTATCCGCAGACCGGGAACAGAAAGCAAGGATACTTTTTCAGATGGCCAGTGCGGAACAAGGCAAATATTACCAATACGAAGCAAAACATCCCTCCACGATTGATTATTCCGATCCGAAATACAGTGAGAAAAGCGATGCTTACCAAAAGCAGCTGGATCAGATTAAAAATCAAAAATACAGAACGTATTTTGCGATGCTGAAAACGCAATATGCGAATACGGGAACTGCACGGGAACTGACGGGAAGCTGTTCTTATTTTGGGTATTTTGTGAGATAGTTTTAAATTAAAAAGGAATCATTTCGATTCCTTTTTTTGTTGCTGTTCCTGAAGCCATTTTTCATGTCTCTTTCGGAACAATTCATCTTTATAATCTTGGTTACGTTGAGCTGCGTCGATGGAATGGGAAGCATGAATATCCTCATCCTCTTCGGCGAAATCTGCCAGCTTTTCGTAATACAAGTGAAGCTGATCAAGTTCCTTTTCTGTCAGGTCTTCGATATCTACAATCCGGTTACTCGCTTTTTCGTTGGCGGCAATGAGCTCATTCAGTTTGATCTGGATGGCTTTGGAGTCTTTATTCTGAGCCTTTTGAATTAAGAAAACCATTAGGAAAGTAATGATTGTTGTACCAGTGTTGATTACTAGCTGCCAGTCTTCCGAGTATTTGAAAACAGGCCCTGACGCAGCCCATAAAATTACAATTAAGGTGGCCCCTATAAATGCATAAGAGCTTCCGGTAAATTTTGATGCCCAATCTGAAAATCTTTCAAAGATACTTTTGTCTGCCTTAGCCATTTCTTTAGTTTTAATCAGGTTATGGACATCAAAAACTCCGCCGAAACAGCGGAGTTTGCAGGTTTAAATTAATTGGACTTATAATCAGTATTTAATGGCTTTGTCCAGCTCTATAGAATTATTATTTTTCTTTAATGTTTTTCTGTATCATATCCGACAGTTCTTTAATTGTTCCGGTCTTTTCCATCGTCATACAGGGTGTATCCATATTTGTGTTGCTTTTGTAATTCTCTTTTATGGAGTAGATTATTATAATGAAAGTAATTACTTTTTTATTTCAGGATATCGTACTGCTTTATCAAGCTCGATGGGATTGTTATACTTTTTGATCCTCTGCCGCTCTGCAATGCCGTACTGGCGGAGTTCTTCGGGCTTGTAGATCACCTTGCCATTATCCAATGCTAATTTATTATTTTCATTGATCTCGGTCTGCCCGCTATTTATGAATTTAAGAGGATCCTGATAATAGCTTAAAAGCATAGATTGATACTTTGAATATGGGATTTCTACACCGCGATTTTTCGCATTTTTATACATCTCAATAAATTGGGTATCGGGAAAATTCTGTGATTTATTAAGCGTAAAATGATAGTTCTCCTTATCATCATAAATTTCCACAATCATCCCGGGCAGCCCATGGAATTTGTACGGTCCTTCCTGAAAAGGAAAATCTCTGGAAAACCAGGCTGTCCAGTTTCTGCCTCCGAATCTGGCAGTCGCCTTCTGAAGTTTTAATGATGAAGACATTTTGGTCTCTTTTTCAATATTCCATGACATTAAAGGAGCATCTTTGAGCTTATAAATATCAAAATTCTGAAAGCTGTACAAAACGTACTGTTTGCTTTTACGGTTTTTGCTTAAAAAATCACTGGGCTTTCCGATAAAAGTCCTCATTCCCGAAGCGTGTTCAATAGAATCACTTACGAAATAAGACCGCTCATAATAAAAGGCTTCTTCCGGATTGATGTCCAGGTAATAATTTGTTTTGCGCACTTCTGCCGAAGTGGAATCCGGCCGGTAGACCAGGTCATAAATAAAACGGTGGGTTTGTGCGTTTAATGAAATACCAAATAGGAGAATACCGAACAGTAAAGTTTTCATCGTAATAATTTTTACGAATATACATATAAAAATGAGCCCTCGTCGCAAAATTATGGTGATGAATAAAAACAAAAATCCGCTCCTTTACAGGAACGGATTTTTTTATAATCATACAAAGTATGTGAATTATCACACTTTGATTTCAACGTCTACTCCTGAAGGAAGCTCTAATTTCATTAGGGCATCTACAGTTTTAGAAGAAGAAGAGTAGATATCCATCAGTCTCTTGTGAGCTGATAACTGGAACTGCTCTCTTGCTTTCTTGTTTACGTGCGGAGATCTCAACACAGTGAAGATTCTCTTATTGGTAGGCAATGGGATCGGTCCGTTTACCACAGCACCGGTAGCCTTTACCGTTTTTACGATTTTCTCTGCAGATTTATCTACCAAGTTGTAATCGTAAGATTTAAGTTTTATTCTGATTCTTTGTGACATTTTAATCTAATTTAATATTAACCTTTAGCCTTAGCGATTACTTCTTCAGCAACGTTACTAGGAGCAGCTTCATATTTTTCGAATTCCATAGAAGATGTTGCTCTACCTGAAGATAACGTTCTAAGAGAAGTTACATAACCGAACATTTCAGATAGTGGAACGAAAGCTTTGATTACTTTAGCGTTGTTTCTATCA
This sequence comes from Chryseobacterium sp. SORGH_AS_0447, assembly GCF_030818695.1. Classification (NCBI taxonomy): domain Bacteria; kingdom Pseudomonadati; phylum Bacteroidota; class Flavobacteriia; order Flavobacteriales; family Weeksellaceae; genus Chryseobacterium; species Chryseobacterium sp. SORGH_AS_0447. Next base: position 5,711 of record NZ_JAUTAR010000001.1, read on the forward strand.
TCCATACCGTTTACCGTACCTCTTCTTCTGTTAAGGTCACCTACGATGTCCCCCATGTATTCTTCCGGAGTTACTACTTCAAGCTTCATGATTGGTTCCATGATAACCGCTTTCGCAGCTCTACCCGCATCTTTGAATCCCATCTTAGCAGCTAATTCGAAAGATAGCTGATCGGAGTCAACCGCGTGGAAAGATCCGTCTTTAAGAACAATTTTCATTGCCTCAACTTCGAAACCTGCCAATGGACCGTTCTTCATTGATTCTTTAAATCCTTTTTCAACTGCAGGAATAAATTCTCTTGGAATGTTACCCCCTTTAATTTCGTTGATGAATTCAAGACCTGTCTTACCTTCGTCTGCAGGACCGATTTCGAATACGATATCTGCGAACTTACCTCTACCTCCGGACTGCTTTTTGTAAACCTCTCTGTGGTTAGCTTTCTGTGTAAGAGCTTCTTTGTACTCTACCTGCGGCTGCCCTTGGTTAACTTCTACTTTAAACTCTCTTCTCATACGGTCTACGATGATATCCAAGTGAAGCTCACCCATACCGGAGATAATTGTTTGTCCTGAAGCCTCGTCAGTCTTAACCTGGAAAGTAGGATCCTCTTCAGCTAATTTAGCCAAAGCATTACCCATTTTATCCTGGTCAGCTTTCGTTTTAGGTTCAACAGCGATACCGATTACCGGATCCGGGAAGATCATTGATTCAAGAACGATTGGGTTCTTTTCATCAGATAAGGTATCTCCTGTTTTAATATCTTTAAATCCTACAGCAGCACCAATATCTCCAGCTTCGATATACTCAACCGGGTTTTGCTTGTTCGCGTGCATCTGATAGATTCTTGAGATTCTTTCTTTGTTACCGGATCTTGTGTTCAATACATAAGAACCAGCATCCAATCTTCCTGAATAAGCTCTGAAGAATGCCAATCTACCTACGAATGGGTCAGTAGCAATTTTGAAAGCCAATGCAGCGAAAGGATCTTGAACAGATGGTTTTCTTTCGATATCAGCGTCAGTTCTTGGGTCTGTTCCTTTGATATTGTCCTTATCCAATGGAGAAGGAAGATATTTACAAACAGCATCAAGCATGAACTGTACTCCTTTGTTTTTGAAAGAAGATCCACAAGTCATAGGAATAATAGAAAGATCGATAGTCGCTTTTCTAAGCGCTTCGTTGATTTCCTCTTCAGAAATTGAATCCGGATCTTCGAAGAATTTCTCCATTAAAGTTTCATCGTAGTCAGCTACTGCTTCTACCAATTTCTCTCTATATTCTAGAACCTCATCTTTCATGTCTTCAGGAATCGGAACTACTTCATAAGTAGCACCTTGTCCAGCTTCATCCCAGATGATCGCTCTGTTTTTAATTAAGTCTACAACTCCTTTGAAATCCTCTTCAGCACCGATTGGTAAAACAATTGGAACAGCGTTGGAACCTAACATTTCTTTTACTTGTTTTACAACGTTCAAGAAGTCAGCACCCTGTCTGTCCATTTTGTTTACGAATCCCATTCTTGCCACTTTGTAGTTGTCTGCAAGTCTCCAGTTTGTTTCAGACTGAGGCTCTACACCGTCTACGGCAGAGAAAAGGAATACCAATCCGTCCAATACTCTCAAAGATCTGTTTACTTCTACAGTGAAGTCAACGTGTCCCGGTGTATCGATAATGTTGAAGTGGTAAGGCATTGTTTCAGGTAATTTCTTACCTTGATCTGTTGGAAAGTTCCAAGAACAAGTAGTGGCCGCAGAAGTAATGGTAATCCCTCTTTCTGCTTCCTGCTCCATCCAGTCCATTGTAGAAGCACCGTCGTGAACCTCTCCAATTTTGTGGTTTACACCTGTATAGAATAAAATCCTTTCTGTAGTGGTAGTTTTACCTGCATCGATGTGAGCAGCAATACCAATATTTCTTGTAAATTTAAGATCTCTTCCCATTTCAGATTAGAATTTGAAGTGTGAGAAAGCTTTGTTCGCTTCCGCCATTTTGTGAGTATCAGATTTCTTTTTGAAAGCAGCTCCTTCTTCTCTTGAAGCAGCTACAACTTCATTAGCCAATTTCAAAGCCATAGACTTATCATTTCTAGCTTTAGAATATTTGATTAACCATTTCATTGCCATAGAAATTTTTCTATCTGCTCTGATTGGCATTGGGATCTGGAAGTTAGCTCCACCTACTCTTCTGGAACGTACTTCTACGTGAGGCATTACATTAGTAAGTGCATCTTTCCAGATTTCAAGGGCTGTTTTCTCGTTATCTCCTTTTTTAGTTTCTACGATGTCCAATGCATCATAGAAAATTTTGAATGCGATTGACTTTTTACCGTCAAGCATTAGGTTGTTTACGAATCTTGTTACCAATTGATCATTAAATTTCGGATCTGGTAACAACGGTCTTTTTTTCGCTTTTGTCTTTCTCATTGTTTCTGTACCTTATTTAATGATTATTTTTTCTTTCCTTTTGCTGGTGCAGCTGGTGCCTGACCTGGTTTAGGTCTCTTCGCTCCATACTTAGATCTTCTCTGTGTTCTTCCATTTACACCTGCAGTGTCTAATGCACCTCTTACGATGTGGTAACGTACTCCCGGTAGGTCTTTCACCCTTCCGCCTCTTACCAATACTATCGAGTGCTCTTGAAGATTATGTCCTTCGCCCGGGATGTAGGCGTTAACTTCTTTACCGTTAGAAAGTCTTACCCTTGCAACTTTTCTTAGTGCAGAGTTAGGTTTCTTCGGTGTAGTAGTATATACTCTCGTACATACACCACGTCTTTGTGGACAAGAATCAAGGGCAGCCGATTTGCTCTTCTTGGCAAGCGTGGCTCTTCCTTTTCTTACTAATTGTTGAATAGTAGGCATTTAATTGCTTTTTATTTTAGGGTGCAAAAATAATAATATTTTTTTAATTAACAAGCAGTTAAGTAGAAATAATATTTTTATTTAAAAATTAATTAACAGCCACTTACGGTTTAATCTGTAATCGTAACCTGAACATTACGGTTCCACTTAAAATTTCTGATATTTCTTCTTAACTGGGCTTCGTTGCCACAGTCAATTGAATAAACAGACACCTCGTCCCTTGCAACTGTGATCGGATGGGTTATTTTCAGTACCGCTACTTTCTTCCAGCTTTTCGGTATGTACGGATGCAGCCATGCATCATATAGTATAGCTATATCATATTTCCGGTCAGCGGTATATTGCGTGAGAAAATATTCGAAGTTATGATCCGGATGTTTTTTGTTTTCGTTGAAAGGAATGGTTTCTTTAGATCCCAGGCCGGCAATATCGAGGAGACGAATATCCGTAAAGTAAGTAATGGCTCCGATATCATTTGCAACTACTTTTGATTCGTTATAGTAGGCATGGAGAAATTTTGCCGACTGGATCTGCTGCTCGTAAATATTCTTTCCGCCTTCAGACAACATCGTATGTGCGCTGAAACATTTATAGAACAGCAGGAAGATATTCATTGTAATAAAAACGGACAGGACTTTTTCTTTGTTAAAATACCCTTTGAAATCTTCGATAAAACCCCGAACTCTTGGAATGATGGCCATAGAAAAACCAGCCAGCAAATAAGCTTCATACCGGAACAGCCCTTTCAGATCCGCAAACATGGAATGACAGATCATGGTAAGAGTAATAACAATCAGAAGAAAATTATTCTCAACAGCTTCATACAATTTCTTATTCTTAAAATCCCAGTACATGAGGATCAGACAGATCAGGATCGGAAAAAAGCCGATTTTATAAAAACTTACATTCAGTAAAAAATTATCCAGAAAAATCTCCTTCAGCTGATAGGAGAAATGACTGTCAAATGCAAGCTTCGTCCCTTTTACCACCACCGAATTCGGAAAAAGATAGCCGTCCTGCTGGTAATTAATAAGACAGAACAAAGCGATAGGCACAAAACCAGCCAATAAAACAAAAATTGCCCTCCTCCATTTCCTGAGCACCATAAAAACAAAAGCCAGTGCTACAAAGTAAAACATACTTTCAAAACGGACCAGTCCCATCAGCAGTAGAGAAATATAAAACCCGGCAACCGCCGGTTTATATGGCAGACGCGTAAGATAGAAGATATTTAAAACCAATAAGAAAACATGGAATACATGCTCCATCCCGGATAATACCTGCAGATGCAGTACCGAAATAAATAAAGTAAAGAGCACCGACAGAACAATACTTTTAATCTTTTCAAAAATACCGCTGAAGTATCGGTTCAGGATATAAACGGTTCCCAACCCGAAAACAATATTTACATACAATGGAATCTGGTCATTGTTTCCAAAAATTTTAATTAAAATACTTAAAAGATAGGTGAATAACGGAGAGGAAGAAGTAGAGGAAAATTCGTATCGGGTAACGCCCCAAACCTTATACAGCGCAAAATTCTTTGCCATCGCCAGATGGATGTAAGCATCATCAATTGGATATATGTAATGCCCGTCAGTCTTCGGAATCGACAGCATATAATAGATCATGCAAACCGCAGAAAATACGACAACCGAAATCAGAAAGCTTTTCGAACCTGTACCGGGAAGAGATTTCATAGATAAATTAATTCTAAAAATCTCAAAGATAAGTATCATCAATCACTCAACCATGTTTTCGGCACAATATTTCCTTAATTTTGTTTTTAGAAATAATAAACTGCTTACTTATATGAAAAATGCCAACATTATCGGTCTTCAGGAAGAAGATTGTACAAAAATTGCAGAAAAATTAAATATCCTTCTGGCCAATTATTCCGTATTTTATCAGAATACAAGAGGTTCCCACTGGAATATTAAGGGAGATCAGTTCTTCACGCTTCACCCGAAGTTTGAGGAATTATACAATAGCCTTGTTCTTAAGATTGACGAGATTGCAGAAAGAATTCTTACCCTGGGTGCTACTCCTGCACATAATTATTCAGATTACCTGAAGGTAGCTACTATTAAGGAGAGTCAGGAAGTAAGCGATGCAAATAAAAGTGTAGAAAACATACTGAACTCTTTTAGGGTAGTCATTGATCTTCAGCGAGAATTGCTCGATATTACGGATGAAGCCGGAGATGAAGGAACCAACTCTCAAATGAGCGATTACATCACCGAACAGGAAAAAGAAGTTTGGATGTACAATTCATACCTTGGAAAATAAACCTAAATTTTTTCCCGGAAAAATCAAAAAAATCACCTTACATTTAGGTGATTTTATTTTTAATTATTATATTTGCGTATAAATTACACAATTATGCATAACGTACGTTTGAACTCCATTCTGGATAACGATTTCTATAAAATAACCATGCAGAACGCCGTGGTAAAATTATTTCCTGGCTCTGTTGTAAAATATGAATTTATCAACCGTGGCAAACATCAGTTTCCCGAAGGTTTTGATGCTGCTTTACGCGAAGCCGTCAATAAAATGGCTGAGCTCAAACTGACGAAAGAAGAAAAGAAATTTATGGCCAATACCTGTCCGTACATAGATCTGCCCTACCTTGATTTCCTGGAAGGCTACCATTATGATCCGTCGGAAGTAAAAATCCATCAGGAGGGGAGCGAACTTTCCGTTACGGTAGAAGGGCTTTGGTACAGGACCATTCTTTGGGAAGTTCCTTTGCTGGCACTCATCAGCGAGCTGCATTACGAGATGAATCATATGGAAAGGGATTCCAATGAAGTGGTAATGAGCAAAACCCTTGAAAAAGCGGATGCTCTGGCAAAGCTGGGGGTAAATTTTGCAGAGTTCGGAACCAGAAGAAGACACTCCCACAAAGTTCAGAATCTGGTGATGGAAGCACTCACGCAGAAAAAAGATTCCACTTTCATCGGAACATCAAATGTGCATTTTGCAATGAAATATGGCGTAAAACCAATTGGTACCCACGCTCATGAATGGTTTATGTTTCATGCTGCAGAATACGGTTTCAAAATGGCGAACGAACTGGCGCTGGAGCATTGGGTAGACGTTTACCGCGGAGATCTGGGAGTTGCCCTTTCCGATACCTACACCACCGATGTTTTTTTCCAGCAGTTCGATAAAAAGTTTGCGAAACTTTTCGACGGCGTTCGTCACGACAGCGGCGATCCACTGGAATTTGCAGATAAGACAATTGCTCACTACCAGAAGCATGGTATCAATCCTCTATTTAAATACATCATTTTTTCCGATGGACTGAATCTTGAAAAGGTAGAGGAAATCACCAATTACTGCAACGGAAAAATCGGGATTTCTTTCGGTATCGGAACCAACCTTACCAATGACGTTGGCTTAAAACCAATGAATATTGTAATGAAACTAATCGGTGTACAGGCTCCGAACAAAGAACTCATCCCTACCGTAAAGCTTTCCGATGAGCACGGGAAATACACCGGCGATCCGAAGATGATTGAACTGGCGAAAGAGTTTTTGAGAATAAAAAATTAAAATAGGTAAATGTGTATTAATATGATTTGATAACTTGCCTTTGTATATTGAAAAATCCGGATGCAATCGTAAAATAAAAATCTCGAATTAAAAACAAATAAACCTCACAAATATTTGTGAGGTTTTGTTATCTTTATTAAAAACTAAAACCATACAAACTAATTAAACAGACTTTATTAATGATTCCAACTATTGTTACAAATTTTTCAATTAGCCTTATTATAGTTATATTTTATTATTTTTTTGATTATAAAAAAGATAATTACTCCTATTTTATAAAAAGACTTAAAAAAAGAGTTTCTTTCGACAACTCGTTCAGGATATTTAAATACACTTTTTTAATATTTCTCGGATATCATATTTTTAACCATTTATTATTTATTAAAACTTTTAATGAATATAAATATTCAAAAACACTATACATCTATCTGATAGAAAATATTTTAGATATTTATATTTTTTCAAGTATTCTAATATTATTAATTTATTTAATTTTTAAAGAGCGAATATCTGACAATCTATGTAAAGACTTTGAAAATTCATATGGAAGGAAATTTACTTTCTTTATTAAATATTACATACTTTATGCAATTTCTTTTGTACTTTTTGCACTAAGTCTGGCATTATCAAATTGGATTTTAGAAACTACTGATATACTATTTATAAAATCTGGGTTTTATCCGTTAAAAATAAATTACAATAGCTCAAACTATTATCAAAGTGGTGTTTACCTTTCTACTATTTTGTCATTTCTAACGACATTTATCTTTTTTAACTCAATTATAAAGCATCTTAATAGTAGATATACCCCTTTTGAGCTGGTTAATTTCTTTTTGATATGTGTTATAGTTGCAATTGGAACCTTTTCAGGATTTTATTCATTATTAAATTTCGTTATAAATATATATTATTTGGGATACGACGGAGAATGGATTAATCAGGACAAATTGGTTGGCTACTACTCAATAAGAATAACGTCAATTATATTATTGTTTAGTTTGTTAACTTTTATTTATAAAACAATTTTTCATGGAAATATTATTTATGCTCTGATACTGGGTCTACTACCTTTGGAAAACAAACTTTATGATACAAGAAATATAGCGTCTTTATACGGACTTGATAGTGATTATTATGATAAAATTTATTTTTTACAACTAGGATTTTATATCTTAAGTATATTTATATCTCAGTTTTTAATATCAAATAATTCTATCGATTTTTATAGTTCAATTATTTTTTTGGTATCTCCAATTATTGTGGATGACTTTTTAGTTATTCATGTATACCACAAAAAATTTGGATATATAGATAAATTACATAATGCAAAAATTAATGGCTTTAATATAATTTTATTTATTTCATCCATTACTACTTTACATATTGAGAAAAAGAGCTTACTGTTGATATTTTATATAATTTTTTCAATTATCTTTTTAATAATTTTTGTAAACGATTTCCGTAAAAACTTATTAATTAAGCAATAACAATTACTTCTTAATATTAAAACAAAAACCACCATGAAAACCATCGAAGAAGTCCTTAAAAAATTAGACGAAATTATTAGCTGGGCTAAAGAAAACCAAAGCCCGGTAGGCTATTTTGCATGCACCTACAGAATTATGACCGCCCAGGTTTTAAAGGGAATTCAGCAGAAAAAATTTGAAGACAATCCAAGGATGACGGTGCTGGATGTTGCTTTTGCAAGCCGTTATCTTGAGGCTTGGGAATCCTATTCGGCAGGGAAAAGATGCAGCAATTCCTGGTATATCGCTTTTGAAGCCGCAAAAAATAAAGACCTGCTGATCCTGCAGCACATCTTTTTGGGAATGAATGCCCACATCAATCTCGATCTGGGAATTTCCGCAGCCTCCATCATGCCTAACCGGAAGATCGCTCCCCTGAAAAAAGATTTTGAAAACATCAACAATGTTATTGCCTCCATCAACCAGAAAGTACAGGATTCCCTGAACCGGATCTGCTACCCGGTAGAGCTGATTGATAAAATCTCCAACGGAAAAGACAACGCCGTGCTCGATTTTGCCATTTCCAAGGCACGGGAAACCTCATGGGCAACCGCAGTTATGACCTCCAACGCGCCCAATTTTATGAAAGAATCCGTAATCGGAATTGTGGATTATGCCGCCGCAAAAGTTGCCTCACAGATTATCAGTCCCCGTATCCTGACACCGGCTTTAGTAAAACAATTAAAGAAATGCGAAAGCAGCGACGTCCGGAAAAACATCGAAATTCTGGCTTCACCGAAAAATGGGTAATGGTAAAATACTTTAATTTAAAGCTTGCTTAATTTTTTCATGAGAATTCCTTCCATTTTTTCATAGCCCTTTGCGGTAGGGTGAATTTCATCTTCAGTATAGATCTTATCCAGCCCGTTGCGTGAATCTTTCATTTGGGAATGGTAATCAACATAAGGGATATTATGTTTTTTTGCATAATCTGAAATCATTTTATTAAGGGCAATTACCTTATCTGCGGGATGCATATCTTTTCTCCAGCCGAAATCATAAGCCGGGAGAACCGAGCATAGCACCACTTTGATATTATTGGCTTTGGCCAGTTCCACCATCGAAACAATATTTCCGAAAACTTTGTCTAAAGAGATCGGACCCTGATTTTCCGCAATATCATTGGTTCCTCCCAAAATAATTACCCGTTTCGGCTTCAGGTTGATGACATCTTCCCGGAATCTCAAAAGCATCTGGGAAGTAACCTGTCCGCTGATTCCTCTCCCGACAAAATTGTTTTTCTTGAAGAAAGAAGGATCTTTGGAAACCCAGCCTTCCGTAATTGAATCTCCCATAAAAATGGAGTTAGGCGCTATTTTTCCGGCTAAAATTTCCTGGTTCTGCTTTTCATATTTTGCATAATTGGCGAAGTCCTGTCCAGATACGACGGCTGAAAAAAGAATGACAGCCAGGCTTAAAAATTTCATACGATCTTATTTTACAATTTGAATATATGAAATAACGCAAAACAAATTGATTTTCCAAATACGTTTCTAGAATTTTGCATATTAATGAAAGCAAACAGAATGACCACAAATTTCACGTTTTACATAAAATTACGGGTTCCCGTCAAAAAAATAAACTTTCCTTTTTGTAATTTTGATAGATGGAGATAACGTATTTAATCATCGGATGTATTGCCGGAGGAATTATTGGAGCAGTGATTGTATATTTCGCCCTGAAATCATCAACCATTTCAAGAAATTCATACGACGAACTCAATAATTTATATATTAAAAATAATTCTGACCTTGAAAATGCCGGCCTTAAAATTCAGGAACTGACCCGGCATATGGAGAGGGAAAAAGAGGTCACTATTCAACAAACCGATATATTCAACGATCTGAAAAATGAATTTGCAAGAATTTCGGCGGAACACGCTTCCCTGCAAAAGCAGTTTTTGGAACAGAAAGAATTTACGGCAAAACAGAATTTCCAGATCGAAACCCTTCTGACTGAAAAGCAATCGCTTTTTGCTAAAAATTCCGAACTCTCGGCAATCAACGAAAGCCTGCAGAAATCTTTGCAGACCCAAAAAGAGGAAATTGCCAAGATTCAGGAGGATTCCAAAATCCAGTTTGAAAACCTGGCCAACAAAATCCTGGAAGAAAAGACAGAGAAATTTACCACGCTCAATCAGAACAATTTAAAAACCATCCTCGAACCTTTCCAGGAAAAAATCACCGATCTGAAAAACCGGGTAAATGAAGCCTACGAAAAGGAAAACAAAGAACGTTTTTCCCTTGCCGAGAAAGTAAAGGAACTGGCCGAGCTCAACCAACAGATCTCCGAAGATGCCAAAAAGCTTACCCGAGCCCTGAAAGGCGAAAGCAAAACGCAAGGGAACTGGGGAGAAATGATTCTGGAAAGCATTTTGGAAAAATCCGGACTGGTAAAAGGAAGAGAATATTTTCTGGAACATGAGCTCCGGGATGAAGACAACAAAGCGCTCTTTTCCGAATTCTCGGGTAAAAAAATGCGTCCGGATGCCGTCGTAAAATATCCGGATGAAAGAAATGTGATCATCGATTCCAAAGTTTCACTTACCGCCTTTACCGATCTTGTCGATGAAACAGATCAGGATATCTACCTGATGCGGCTTAACCAGCATTTGTCTTCCATCAAAAACCACATTACACAACTCAGCCAGAAAGCTTATGACGATTATGGAAAATCGCTGGATTTCGTGATGATGTTTATTCCAAGTGAGCCGGCTTATATTGCTGCGATGCAGGCAGACCAGAATCTCTGGAATTTTGCCTATGAAAGAAGAATCTTATTATTAAATCCGAGTAATTTAATTACCTCTCTAAAATTGATCGCCGATCTTTGGAAAAGGGAATACCAGAACCGGAATTCTATGGAAATTGCTGAAAGAGGAGCTAAGCTGTACGATAAATTTGTAGGCTTTGTGGAAAATCTTGAAAAGGTGGGAAAAAACCTGGACCAGGCAAAAAACGTTTACAACGATGCTTACAAGCAGCTTTCTACCGGAAACGACAATCTCGTTATCCAGACCCAGAAGCTGAAATCTCTTGGAATTAAAAACAAAAAAGACCTTCCGCCAAGCCTTGTAGAAAATTCACAGATTACTCTTGAAACCTCGGAAGATTAAATATAGAACCTCAGATCAGCACTGAGGTTTTTTATTTACCTGTAATTTTGATTAATTTTGCAGGATGATCATAGAAAGCTTTCAGAACGAAAAAGTAAAACACGTTACCAAACTTCTTACCGACAACCGATTCCGTAAAAAATCGGATGTTTTTGTCGTGGAAGGGCAGCAGGAAAATGCGCGTGCACAAAAATACGGGTTCCAGCCTTTGGAATTTTTTATCTGTGAAACCATTTTTCAGCAAGAACTTCCTCAGGGAAAAACGCATTTGGTAAGTGAGAAAGTATATGAAAAAATCGCTTACCGCGGAACCTCGGAAGGAATTATCGGTATCTATAAAACAAAGGAATCGGATCTATCCTCCTTTAAGCCTAAAAAGGATTCTACCGTCATTATTGTAGAAGGCGTAGAAAAGCCGGGAAATCTAGGGGCGATCTTAAGAAGCTGCGAAGCTTTTGGTATTGATGCCTTGATCGTTGCAGACGGTAAAACAGATTTTTATAACCCCAATGTTATCAGATCAAGCGTGGGCTGCCTTTTCGGGATGGACGTTTTCCAGGCGGAGAACCCGGAAACCCTTGAATTTCTTCAGCAGAATAATTTCAACATCTATACAACGATCATGGATGAAACAGCAGAAGACCTTTACATCCGTGATTTCAAGCAGAGATCCGCAGTCCTGTTCGGTACGGAACATTCCGGGCTCAGCGATTTTTGGATCGGCAAAGGAAAGAATACCCTGATTCCGATGGCAGGAAGTATTGATTCCCTTAATCTGAGCAATGCGGTGGCCATAACCTGCTATGAAACATTGAAGCAGAAAAAAAGTTAAATACTTTATTACTAAAAAAAATAAACGCATAAAAAAACCGCTCACATAGTGAACGGTTCTTTTATTTTAGCAGAGCTAGAAATTATTTCTTAGCTTCTTCTTTTTTCTCTTCAGCTTTGATTTCTTCTTTAGCTACTTTACCTTCAGCTTTAACTGAATCTTTAGCAACTTCAGCAGTAGCTTTGATAGAATCTGTAGCAGCGTTAGCTGTAGAATCGATAGCAGCAGCAGTTGAATCTGTAGTAGCAGCTACTGAATCTTTAGCAGCTTCTGTAGAAGTAGTTTCACCTTTTTTACAAGCTACTAGAGAGATTGCAGCGATAGCAGCTACGAATAATGACTTTTTCATAATAAATTAAATTTAATTTTGTTAATATTGTTTTATAAAATCTTTTCTCTGTTCTGTTATTTGAACAAGACAAAGGTATAGCAGATAGAAAATTTGTTTATGAAAAATAATTGTAATACCTTTGTAAAATCGTTTTACAATTAAACATAACTGATAATCAATAATTTAATCACTTCAAAATACATTGACGGATTTAGATTTATTACATTTTGAGCAGCTGAAAAAGGATGTACAGGCTCAATATTTGAAAGAACACTCTCCTTCCTATGACGATATTTCGAAATGGAAGGGCATCGATATCATATATTTTCAGGAAGATCTCAGAAAAAAGGCAAAAGGCAACATCAGCGAAAAGTCTTTTTATACCTATTTTAAAAATTCTCCGGTTACTAAATTACCGAGAATCGATATGCTCAACTTACTGAGTATGTATGCAGGGTATGATTCATGGTACGAGTTTAAGAAACAGCATCTTTTTGCAGGCGAACTCTTGCAGGAAAATGAAGATTTTAATGATGATGATCTTAAAGAACTTGAAAAAACAGTTTCTGCATCGCTGGAACTTCCAAAAGATGAAATTCCCCCTATAAAAAAGGAAATAAGCATTCCTGAAATTAGTGATTTACAAAAATCAACTACTGAAAACCAGCCAGTTGAAACAAAACCAGCGATTACTCAGGCATCATCTGATTCAATTGAAAAACAAAAGAAAAATTTCTTTCGAAGAAATGCCTGGGTGCTTGTAACTGCTGTTCTTATTATAATAACAGGACTTCTTGGTTTCAAAGATGTTATTTTCCAGAAAACGTACCAATACTGCTTCACCGATGCCGACAGAAATATGAGCATTCAGCGTGAGATCGAAATTAAAGTTATTAAAGAGAACGAATCTCCTATCTTATATAGGATAAAACCCGGCGAATGTTTCCGGTATGCCACTAAGGATAAGATTCTTAAGATGCAGATCAGCTCTCCTTTCTACGAATATCTTGAAGTAAGCAGAAACCTTGAAAATGCCCCTGAAGAAGAAATCATAGAACTGAAGCCGGACGATTACAAAATGGCGCTTTATTATTTCTCCACAAAAGATATCAAAGGAGGGAATCCTGAAGAACAGCTGAAACTTATCCGGCAGAAAAGAAAGCAGCTGGAAGGCCGCATCAGTGATAACGCCGTCATCACTCAAGTTTATGACAGTGATATTTATGGGCTTGAAACGCTGGATAAGGAAGATTATATCACGCTGATGACAACACCGACTACTTCTCTTAAAAACCTCAATGTAATTGAAATGAAGAAAGATAAAAAAGGAAAGATCGTCTCTATTAAGTTTAAAATCTCAACCAATGAAAACAATAAGTAATATTTTATTTTCTACGATACTTATCGGAATTATCATGATTTCCTGCATCAAAAAAGAGGATAACGCAGGACCAAGCGATCTGGAAAAGCTAAGAAATACCAACAACATCACTGTAAAGATGGATAGTGCCCAGGCAATCAATTCCATTACAATGCAGAAAGTGCAGGATGTACTGGATCTTTCTACCCTGTATCTTTCCGGACAGAAAAACACTGAAATCGATACGGCCATTTATTCCAAAATTGAAAAATATTTCCAGAAATCGGATTCCACGACTTTCAAAGATCTCTTCAAGGAGTTGGAAAGCCTGAATGTAAAAAAGGTGAAAGTAAGCAACATCAATGTATTCCAGAAGATAAAGGAAAAAGACACCCTGCATTTTGCAAAGTTTAATGTAGAATATACAGGAGAAAAAAATAAGAAAATAGGAAATTTTGAGCGCAATGCTCAGTACACCCTAGTTTCAAAACCAGACCAGAAAAGCAAGGAATTTAAGTTCTACTTCGTCAAGTTCTATTCGGATGAACCGGAGAAAGACAGCACTTCATCGGGAGTAACCAAGTAGTCGAGCGGAATATCATATTCCCAGACGTCATCGATATTTTCATCGGGGTTAAAATAATTAACTCCGATTTTTTTGGTCTCAGCCGGAATAGTTTCAAAGAAACCGTCATAAAAACCTTTACCGTATCCTACCCTGTTTCCTTTCCCGTCACAGTACAACAGCGGTGTAATCACAAAATCGAAATCCGAAATTCCTGAGTCTTCATTCGAAACCGGCTCCGAAATTCCCCAGTTGTTCGTTTCATACTTTGTATCAGCAGAAATTTCAACCGATATAAGCTCCGTGCTTACTACTTTGGGAACAAAAACACGGATATTACGGCTTAGAAAATATTTAATAAAAAGCTGCGTATCGATTTCCTTGAACTTCTGAATGGGGATGAAAACATGAACTTTCTGGCCCGGAAGCGGTTTGAAATAAACTATAAAATTCTCAAAAATCTTTTCCGATAACAGGAAAGCCTCATCATCAGACAAGGCTTTTCTTTTTTGCATATATTCTTTCCTGAGTTCAGCTTTCAGCATCCTTACGCGTTTTCAGCAGATAAAATTTTATATAGTTTATCAGACAAACGCACCCTGAACGGAAGCTCAAAAGTAATCTGATCTCCCTGTACAGCCGTCTCTACAGGACCTCCGTTGGCATGAATTTCCGTAATGGTAATTTCCTGCTCACCGGTAGTCGGCCCGGAAATCAACACTTTGTTTCCTACAGACAATTCATTGTTTTCAATAAGGAACTGCGCAATTTTTGATTTTGTAAAATAATGCTCCGCTTTTCCGATCAAAGTTTTCTTGACCTTAATTTTCTGACGGATATCTTTTGTTTCGGCTTTGGCCAAAGGCTTATTAGGCAGATCACCTGATTTTTTGAATTTTAAAGCTTCCGACTTTCCTTTTCTGAAAACTTTATTGCCTACCTGCAGGCCTTTTCTCAATTTCAACTGCTCGTCCCACGGCAGATGAATGGTTTCCAGGCATTCCGTCGAACAGCAGTTTTCCATCGCCGCCTTACATTCATCACACTGGATAAACAACAGATGGCAGGCATCATTGGCACAGTTCGTATGGTTATCGCAAGGTTTCCCGCATTGGTGGCACTGTGCGATGATGTCATCCGTAATTCTTTCTCCCAGACGGTGGTCGAACACGAAGTTTTTCCCGATAAACTTACTCTCAATTCCTTCTTCTTTGATCTGTCGGGTATATTCGATGATTCCGCCTTCCAGCTGAAAGACGTTTTTAAAACCCTGATGCTTAAAATAAGCACTTGCCTTTTCACAACGGATTCCGCCGGTGCAGTACATCAGAAGGTTTTTATCTTCTTTGTGATCCTGCAGCTGATCGTTGATGATCGGCAGGCTTTCCCTGAAGTTTTCCACATCAGGCGTGATGGCCCCTTCAAAATGGCCGACTTCGCTTTCGTAATGGTTTCTGAAATCCACAACGATGGTATTCGGGTCTTCCAGCAGTTCATTGAATTCTTTTGCTCTCAGGTGAACCCCTTTATTGGTTACGTCGAAAGTTTCATCATTAAGGCCATCTGCAACAATTTTATGCCTTACTTTGATGGTCAGCTTTAAAAAAGAATGGTTGTCCTGCTCTACCGCTACATTCAGGCGGATGCCTTTCATAAAATCATATGCTTCCAGCGTATCCCGAAAAGCCTCGAAATTTTCTGCAGGAACGCTCATCTGAGCATTGATTCCTTCATGTGCTACATAAATACGGCCTAATGCATCGAGGGCATTCCAGGCTATAAATAAGTCGTCGCGGAATTTTTTGGGATCTTCAATATGGGCATACGCATAGAAAGAAAGGGTAAGGCGCTCTTGTCCGGCCTCATCGATAAGTCGTGCTCTTTCTTCTGCGCTTAAGGTGTTGTACAGTTGCATGCTATAAACGTTTTAAGTGAGAAAAATAATTTGGCAAAGATAATGAATTTTTCAAAATTAATTAAATCATGAAATAAAACAGCTTTTCGGCCTAATTCCCAATTTGCTGTCTCAATTTAACCTTTAGCATGACAATTGTATCTTACCTATGACATTTTGTCTTTAATAAATTTTTAATATTCGTTAATTCCGGTTTTAACAATTATGACTTAATCCATAAAGTATTCCTATTCCCGTTAAATTTTAGTTAAAATTGAAACATTAGGTATTAATTGCATACGTATTTAGCATTAAATTTGTTTTAGAGTAAAACGAAAAAGTGAATAAAATAATTAATCAAATAAAGAAAGATATACAATGAAGAGTACTTTAAAAAAACTATTGCCATTTGCTGTAGTAGGTGTTATTTCAGGAGCTACTACCGTTGGAGGATTACAATACCTGAATCATGACTCCAACAGCACAGACCAATCCTATTTTACAAAAGCTTCCAACGTATCTTTTGCCGGGATGAACTCTTCGGCGGTAGGTGATGACTTTGTGAAAGCAGCTAAAACAACCGTTCCGGCTGTAGTTACCATTAAAAATTACCAGTCCAGATCCACAAGCAGGGCTTCAGAACAGGATATGTTCGATTTTTTCTTCGGTGATCCTTTTGGAGGAAGAAACCAGCAGAGACAGAAGCAGCAGGCCCCGGACAACATGCCTTCAGGTATGGGATCAGGAGTTATTATTTCCCCCGATGGCTATATTATTTCCAATAACCACGTTGTGGCAGGAGCCAACAAGCTTGAAGTGGTTTTAAGCAATAAAAAATCGTATATCGCAACCTTAGTAGGAACAGACCCGAATACCGATATTTCCTTATTAAAAATTGAAGAAAAAGGATTGCCTTATTTAAATTTCGCTAATTCGGATAATATTGAAGTAGGACAATGGGTACTGGCGGTAGGAAACCCGCTTGGACTAAACTCTACTGTAACGGCGGGGATCGTTTCCGCTAAAGGAAGAGGTATCGGGATTTTAAGCTCTCAGGGAAAAGCAGCCAATCCGATTGAAAGCTTTATCCAGACCGATGCGGCTATTAACCCAGGAAACTCAGGAGGAGCCCTTGTAAATACAAATGGAGACCTGATCGGTATCAACTCGGCGATCCAGTCTACTACAGGATATTATCAGGGATACGGATTTGCCGTTCCTTCCAATCTCGCCAGAAAAATTGTGGAGGACATTAAGAAATTCGGAATTGTACAGCGAGGATTCTTAGGGGTTACCTCATTAGACCTTTCTAATGATCAATTGGTAGCAGCTTATAACAAACAGGAAAAAACCAATATCAAGGCAGGATCAGGAGTGCTGGTAACCGGCTTTGGAGAAAACAGCGGTGCTGAAGATGCAGGATTGAAAAAAGGAGATGTTATTACCAAGATCGATAATGTTGCCATCACCGATTTTGCAGATCTTTCGGTTGCCGTAGGTAGCAAACGTCCGGGCGATAAGGTACAGGTTACCTATGCAAGAAACGGCAAGGAGAATACGACCACCGTTACTTTGAGAGACCAGAAGGGCGGAACGTCTACCAGAACAAAAGCAGATCTGAGCGTTACTGAAAAGATCGGTGCTGAGTTTGAGCCATTAAGTGAAAGATTCAAAACCGATTACGGATTGAACAGCGGAGTAGTCGCTAAAAACGTAACGGAAGGAAGCGAGATTGCCAAAATCGGGATCGTAGATAACTACATTGTTATTGAGATCAACGGCAAGCCGGTAAATTCGCAAAAAGACGTTGAGAAAATTCTTGACCGATATTCAGGAAATGTATCTGTTAAGTTTGTAGACGCTTACGGACAGATCTATACAAGAGGATTTAAAATGCCTTAATTAAGAGAACTAAACTTCACTTCATATCAACAAAAAGCCGCTGCGAATTTAATTTGCAGCGGCTTTTTTATTTATGACCTGTTCATTTTTTCGGAAATCCTCCGTTTCTTTTTCCTCTCATAAATCACTTCCACAATTTTTCCTCCGATCCATGAAAAGGGGAAAAACGTGAGAAAAATAGATACTTTGTAGAAGGTAGGATGATAAGGGAATACAATAACATCAAGCATTGCTATAAAAAGCATAATAAAGCCGATAAGGATTGCATATGCCACTTTAGCATACTTTACGATGATGGCTGTGGCCACTCCCCCAACGGTAGTTCCCAACCCGGAAATAAACAGCAGGAAGCCGAAAAAAGCCCCGTCTTTCTGCATGCTCTGAAGAAATTTTTGCCAATGCTCAAAAGGAGCAAAAGCCTCGAAAGTTACCCATTGCGGAAACATCCTGATGCCAAGAGTAATAATAAGCCCTGCAATGCCAAGGCCTACGATAACCGCAATTGTATTTCTTATAAAGTTCATTAATCCTGATGTGCGATCATAGAAATTTCGATATCAACATTTTTCGGAAGGCAGGAAACCTGTACGGTCTCGCGTGCCGGATAGCTTTCCGGATCCAGATAAGAAGCATAAATATCATTCATAACTGCAAAATCGTCCATGCTCTTTAGGAAGATGGTTGCTTTTACTACATTTTTAAATGTCATTCCGGCTTCTGTAAGAACGGCCTCAAGGTTTTTCATTACCTGATGGGTTTCTTTTTCGATTCCTTCCACCAATTTGCCTGTTGCAGGATCTACCGGGATCTGACCTGAGATATACAAAACACCGTTTGCCATATTGGCCTGTGAATAAGGACCGATCGCTGCAGGAGCATTTTCCGTGTTGATTATTTTTTTCATTAGAATTTATTTTGGGTGCAAATATAAAATTTATATTCTATTTCTATAATCAAATATCAAATCTGATGCTAGAATGGTGCATTCGGCTGTGTAAAACTTCTGTCTTTATACTTCAGCGCATCGCTTAAGATGTTGGCTTTGATTCCGATAAAGAAATCATATACTTTATATTGTCCGAATGGAACCCAGTTGAAATTGATGGTAAAACTTCGCTGATCCCTTGAAAATCCGATCCTGGTATATGCCAGCTGGCGGGTCACCATATCGTAATGGGTGCTTCCGTTGATATTCCAGTAAGGAGTGAGCTTGATGCTTCCGTCCAGTCCGACAGAAGCCAGCTTTGTCGGGGTTCTGGATGCCGAGCTTCTCGTATAGGCATAGTTGGCATTTACGTTCAGCGTCCAGGCCTGATCAAAATGAGCATAATTATCGTCGTCGAAATAATAATTTTCATTTCTGATTTCTCCTTTCTTACTGTACTTTTTGCTGTAGTCTACTTTCTCTCCGAAAATCTCGCTGCTTAAAGGATAGGACATCTGTACGTTGAATCCCTGCACACTGAAGTGACCGAAGCTCTCCGTTCTAATTCCCGCTTCCTGTCCCGGGATATAAATAATCCGGTAAGGATCCAGTGACAAGCTGGTATTAACGCTTAATTTATTGTTAAAAAAAGAAGACTGCCCATTAACGGTGATAATCGAAAAAGGGTGATCCTTTGCGGCGAAGTTATAGTTTCCGGAAAGGTTTAACGATTCAAAAATCTTTATTTTCTTTACGCCAGTAGAATCTTTTTTAGACCGTACTTTCATTTCGACGTTGTTCCCGATGTTGAACCCCAGAGCACCAACCAAACCACTGGTAGGCGATCCGATAATCCCGCCTTCAAAAATGGAATATGGCGTTAAAGCTCCGTTGGCATCATAATAATTTCTGAAGTATCCGAATCCTGAACCGCCGAAGTCCGGTGAATAGGTAAACCCGATACTTGGGGTCATCATATGCCTGATCGCTTCAATAGCGGAACCTTTCTTGAAATTTTTCGTTCCGTATAAAGTCGTCTGCAAACTTGCCGTTGTGGAAAAAGTGGAATATCCCGACACCCCTTTGTTGGTTTCGGTAACTACTTTATTCTGGATCGGATCGTAAAATTTATCAATCGTTTTTGTAGTCAAGGCATTGTCTACGTTGGCTCCTAAGCTGAAAGTGAAATATTTTGCAACCGTCGTATTGGTTCCTAACGTAATATTGTTTTTAAGCCCGGTCTGCATTTTATCCCACATCGCCGCCTTGAAGAGTTCGCCTTCCTGGGTCTGGACATAGTTTGTTAAATTAATCCCGGTATTTACCGTAAGGTTTTCCAGTAACCCGGATCGCACACCCGTTTTTGAACCGAACAGATAAAACTGGTTAATCGCAATGTTCATCTGCGGCAGACGGAGATCCGAAAGACCTGTCGCAAAGTTCTGCGAGTAAGAAGCCGTTCCGGTAATGGTAACCGGCAGCTTCAGGAATCTCTTGGTAAGCGTTACCGTAGAGTTCTGTTGGGTATTCAGTACGTTCTGGTTGAGAATGTAATTGTTGTTCAGTGTATTGTTATAAAACTTTGTACTTACCACGTCTACTGAAGCGGAGAAAGTAAGGAAAGGATTCGCTTTGGTATCCTGCGTATGTCTCCAGGCAATCCGATAGGTTCCCGTCTTTCCGTAATTATCGAGCCCCTTGATTCCACGGACCATGGTTCCGATATCGGCGGAGAAGTTTCCGGAATAGCGGTACTTCTTGATGTAATTCATTTCCGGCCGGAGGTTCCAGCTTCCTTTAGTATAGATATCCGAAAGGATCTTAAGGTCAAAATGTTCCCCGATCGGCTGGTAGTAGCCTAATCCGTTTAAGAAGAAACCCACATCCTGCCGTTCCCCGAAACTCGGGATCAGGATACCGGCCGATCTTTTGTCTGAAAACGGAAGAATGGCAAAAGGCATAATCAATGGGGTTGGAACTTCTTCGATATACATCTGGATAGGACCGGATATAATAGAAGATTTATTTCTGGTCTTTACCAGTTTGATGTTGGACGCCCGCAGATAATAATCGGCTGCGGTATCTTTTTTCTTGATAAAATAATCATCGGTCGTGTAGATCGCACGCTTCATTGCAAAGACCGAATCGTTGTATTTTTTTGTTTTATTCGCTACAATTACCCCTTCATTTTCCTCTGTTCTGGCATTAAAAGCGATTGCCTGCCGTGTTTTCGTATTGTACTGAAATTCTGTAGTCTCGTATACTTTCCCGGCCTGGGTTGTAATCACGGGTTCGATAATTCTCCCGAGAGAATCCTGTTTACCACGGGCATACATGATGTTTTTCTGCTCATCGATGGAAATGTAGTCGGCATCGATCTGCATGTCCTGGTATTTTACCTGCGCATTTTTGTTCAGGTAAATCATTTTCTTCTGGAAATCTCTTCGCTGAACATCTGCTTTCGTACGCAGAACATCTTCAAGAGATTCCTTTTTTACCACTACAGTGTCCTTTTTGGAAATGGTATCATTAACCGCATTTTCAGGCAATTTTTCAGGAGTCTGCTGTGCTAAAAAATTGTTAAAAATTAGGATAATTAAAATTTGTAATATATTTTTGGAGACGGTTTTGACCAATTTTTTCGTTATATTTATATGTATAATACTAGGGCTCAAAATTAATATAATTTTTAAAACTGAAAGATGCACAAAGTAAATTTTAAAATAATTTTATCATTTCTCTTCCTACTCCTTACCAACTTTATTTTTTCGCAAAAGAAATTCATCGTGGTTTTAGACGCGGGACACGGAGGAAGTGATCATGGAGCAAACAGGACCTACGCCGACATCGGAAGAATTGCCGAAAAGGACGTTACTCTAACAATCACCCTGAAAGTTGGGGCGATGCTTGAAAAGAATAAGGATTTCAAAATAATATACACCCGTAAAATCGACGAATACCCTTCTCTTTCAGACAGGACCAACCTGGCTAACCGCAGCAAAGCGGATCTTTTTGTCTCTATCCACTGTAATTCCGCAAAAAAGCCGACCGCCTACGGAACGGAAACTTATGTACAGGGGCCTGACCAGAACGATACCAACCTGGAAGTAGCCAAAAGGGAAAATGACGTGATTTTTCTCGATGAAAAAGATAAACAGACCTTCGGATCGTACGATGCCAGCTCACCGGAATCTTTAATTGCCCTGAAACTTCAGCAGAGCAAATATCTGGAATCAAGTCTTTTGCTGGGCGGACTGGTAGAAAATAATTTTGTAAATAAGGACAAAAGGTTTTCCCGGGGAGTATTCCAGAAAAACCTGCACGTTCTGCGTATGAATGCCATGCCTTCGGTTCTTATTGAAACCGGATTTATCAACCATCCGGAAGAAAGCCACTATCTGGCTTCAGAAAAAGGACAGGAAGAAATTGCAGAAAGCATCTATCAGGCGATCATCGATTATAAGAAGGCGATCGACAGGAAGTCGGGCTTCACAGGTAATGTAAGAAAACCGGAACCTGAAAAACCGGCTGAAGTCGCTCTGAAAAATGATTTCAGAATTTTACTGCTCAGCTCTCCACAGAAATTCAATGACGGAGACCCGGCGCTGAAAGGGCTGAATTACATTTTACCGATTAAGGAAAACGGACAGTACAAATACTATTACGGCGTTACCAATCTGGCTTCGGTAAAGGATATCAACATCAGAACGGCCAAGGATGCCGGATTCAGAAATGCCTATGCGGTAGGATTTATGCCGAACCAGAAGCTGAGTACAGGCTATTATACCATTGAAGTATATGTAGGTGATAAGCTGAACGGAAACTCACCGATCATCCAGACGCTGAAAGATGTGGAACGGAATAAGGAAAGCGGCGTATTCTATTATACCTACGGAAAAGTCTATACTTTAGAAGATGCGGTAAAGCTTCAGAAAGATATTGAGGCCAAAGGAATTAAGAATACCGTGATCCAAAAAGTTTTCAAATAGAAGAAAAATAATTTTGAAGTTAAAAAGTTAATTGTTACTTTTGCAACCTCAAAATTTGGCCTATTCGTCTAGTGGTTAGGACTCAAGGTTTTCATCCTTGCAACAGGAGTTCGATTCTCCTATAGGCTACCAAATTTTTATCATGCCGGATTTAAAAATACAAGAAGCGAAATTGCTTTTTAAGAAAATCCACTCTAACCCAAAAAGTTATGATTTAAAAATCAATGAAGACGGGATTACAGGCAGTGATGATAAAGTAAGTTTCAGACTTTACAGGACGGGAGAAAGGGTCAACTTTGAAGTAACGATTGACGAACTAACCTTCACCAATACGACTGGAGAATGGAACAATGCGATGGTAATGCTTACAAGCACCATCAAAAAATTAGAAAGAGAAGAAGAGAATATTAAAATAGAACAAGCAATAGATAAACTTCGAAAATATTTATCTGAAGAAAATTAAAAATTTTTAAAAATAAATTTGGAGGATATAAAAAAAGTTTTTACTTTTGCACTCACATTTGAACGATATGGCAAATCATAAATCAGCATTAAAGAGAATTAGACAAAACGAAGTAAGAAGACTTCGTAACAGATACTACCACAAGACTGCTAGAACAGCAATGAAAGTGTTAAGAAATGAAGAGGATAAAGCTGCTGCTGCAGAACAATTGCCAAAAGTAATCTCTTTGTTGGATAAATTAGCGAAGAAAAACATTATCCACAAAAACAAAGCAGCTAACTTAAAAAGCAAATTAACTAAGCACGTTAATAAACTGGCTTAATAAGCATAGTTGGCCCGTTCGTCTATCGGTTAGGACCTCAGATTTTCATTCTGGTAAGAGGGGTTCGATTCCCCTACGGGCTACTAAACAAATCACTTACTAACCAGTGATTGTTGTAAGAGTTGTAAACTTATAAAAACAAAAAAAACTAACACGCTATCATGTAGCGGAAGACAGATGGCCCGTTCGTCTATCGGTTAGGACCTCAGATTTTCATTCTGGTAAGAGGGGTTCGATTCCCCTACGGGCTACTTTAAAAGAGATTCAGTTTTGGATCTCTTTTTTTGCTTTACCTCGAATTAACCACGCCGGTTTCTTCAATGAGATTTTACACAATGCAGAAAGATCAGAAACCATTATTTTTTTGGGAGCTTGATCCGGCTCTCCGCTACTACTCCTCGCGCCGACACCTCTAATCCATTCACTCCATCGCTAAACCCATCCGCTTCCCGACGCGCCAATCCCGCTGTGGGGTAACCGCTGCGATCCGGGCTAGGGCATCAGACTTTTGACCAACCGTTGACACCATAACAAATTCTGTAGGGTTAAAACCTTCCAAAGCAACTCCTCTGTTTATCATTAAAAAAAACCTTCAGGCTTCTTAAAACCTGAAGGTTTGGCATATAAAACGAAATCCTGCTAAATTCCAATATTCAGAAAAATGCTGAAGCGGGATTTTGCTTCAATATCCCCTCCGGCCAGGTGAGAATATACCGGAAGCATCACTTCACTTCCCAGACTGAATTTTTTATAAGCAGTCTCAAATCCCACCTTTCCGTACAGGGCATTACCTGCTGTATCCGGCAAAGCTTCGTCAAACTGCCGGTTCCGGCCATACACTTCTCCCTGTAACCCTGCTTTTGTGGAAAAGATGATGTTTCCTGCGCCGGAAATCTGATAGAATACTGTGGCTGCATAATTCCACTGGTTTCCGAAGCGATAGCATTTCCGGTTCTGGGTTTTTACCGTGTAATCCGTATTCAGGAGAAATGCGGTCCTGTTTTTCCGGAACTGATAATTCAAAGCCAGCTGATAATCCCAGCTTCCGGTGCCCAGCTGAAAGCTCGGATTGACTCCCGAAAGGCCCTTTTCGTCAAATTTCCCTAATGGGATTTTTATTCCGATACCGCCATTAAGCTGATGAATCCTGTTTTCTGAAGTCAGCAGCCGGTAAATTCCCATCAGGCTTGCATCGCCGATGCCGCTGATACGGACAGTGCCCTGCAATGTCTGCTTCTCATGGAAATGAAACGGAAGGCTTGCGTAGATGCTCAGCTTTTCAGTAACCGGAACCTTTGCCCACAGCTGGAGGGTATTGAAATACTGGTCCTGCGTCACATCATCAACAAACAAATTCTCTTTCGCCTTATAATGCTGGGCAAAATATTTAATCCCTACAAACTGGGGATTCAGCAGCGATTCAAACCCGGAAGAACCGTTTCCTGCTGCACATCCGCAGGCATCGCAGTCTTCCGGAACAAAAGCATACCCATCGCGCGGAATGGAAATACTGTCGCTGACCGTCCCGGCATAGATGACCTGGATCATCATCAACGCCATCAATACAATGATCTTCTTCATATCGACTGCTTTATTCCGCAAATGCCGGATTGGTGATGAATTTTTTATCGGACAGGGTTTTCAGGAAAGATATAATCCATTGTTTTTCCTGAGCATTCATCGCAATTCCGGTATGTCCGTTCTGCTTCAGTTCAGGATCAAGGTTCGGGTTATCCGTAATCCCCTCCGAATAGAAGTTGAGGACCGCGTCCAGTGAGTAAAATCTTCCGTCATGCATATAGGGCGCCGTATATTCTACATTGCGCAGGCTCGGAACCCTGAATTTCATGCGGTCGGCAGGATCAAGCGTTACACGGTAACGGCCCTCATCCTTAAACTGGGCATTATAGTACAGTCCGGTATTCCTGAAACTTTCGTCGGTAAACAATTCCCCGCTGTGGCAGGAAGCACACTTCTGCTGAAAAAGATGCATCCCCTGGGTTTCCTCTGCCGAGAAACTTTCTTTTCCCTGCTTCATCCGGTCGTATTTTGAATCAGCAGAAACCAGCGTAACCATGAATTGAGAAAGCGCCTTCAGCACTCTTTCACCCGTAATATTTTCATCGCCGTAAGCAGCTTTGAACAACTTTTTATATTTCGGATCGGCATTCAGCCTGGAAACGGCTTCCGGCATTGAGCTGTCCATTTCATCTTCATTGGTGATGGGGATAATGGGCTGTTCATTTAAATTATGGATCACGCCGTCCCACATATACCTTTTCAGGAAAGCCATATTCTGGATCGGCGGCGCATTCCTGATTCCGGTCCTGTCGTCTACGCCGTGGCTCACCGGATGGCCGTGATGCGTAAAAGCATTTTCCTGGATATGGCAGAAGCCGCAGGAAATGGTATTGTTCCGGGAAAGCCTGCCCTCGTAAAACAATTTCCTCCCCAGCTCCACTCCGTTTTTCGTAACCGGGTTTCCGGAGGTATCAAAAGTCATTGCAGGAAAATACGAAGGAAATGAAACGTTGTAAGCCTCATCTTTTTCCAGTGGCTCGATCACTTCACCGGAACACGAAACAAAAATCATAAACAGAGGAACAGCGAGCAGGGTTTTGATTACTTTAATCATTGTGAACATGGTCTGCTTTAAACATTTTCGTCAGGTTATCGGTGATCTTGACCAGGTGCGGTCCGGATCCCATCATCATATCGTTCGTCGGATCCAGAATAAGCGGGTTTGCTCCGCTTAGATATTGATTGAAATCTGCCAGAATATGGACTGAAGGCCTGATTTGTCCGGTCACCCTTGCGGTGGTAGGAAGATCCAGGGTAATTTCGCGGTAGAGATCGAGGGTACCGTTGGCTTCGGTATTGCCCATATTGCCGGTATGATTCATGAATTCTGTATCGGGAGAACCCGCGCCGTACTTCCCTTCCAGCTTTACAAAGATATAGCCGGCCACCCAGGACCAGGTCATGCCTTTCTGTTTGGCTTTATTCCAGAACTCCGCCTGTCCGTCCTGCCCCAGCAAGTAAGCCTTCTGGCTGATCCCCAGTCCGAATTTTATCTTTTTATAACGGCCTGTAGGAACTTCAGTAAGATTCACGTAGACGATTCCTGCCACGGCATCCGCCTGGTCGATGATGAAAGCACCTTTGTCGGGATTGTTTTCATTAAACCTGAACTCATTTCCGGCCTCATCGATTAAAGCAATATTGCTGATGACGTATTTAAGATTGGAAAATTGATGCTTCTGTCCGGCTGATGAAGTCTGTACGGTCTGGTTCAGCACAATATCGCCCAGATTATTAAAGCCGTTTTCAAATTTTAACTGGAGGTTTCCTTTGGTTTCAGATGAAGAATCATCCTCACCGTTATTCCGGCAGGAAATAAAAGTGGAAAAAGTAACAGCAATAAGAAAGAGTGATAAAAATTTATAAATTTTCATTGTTGATTTTTTAAGTTGAATTTTTTTGATGAGGGTTTCCTTTGTTTGCTCAACGGTCATCCTGCAGGCAGAAAAGTTTTATTTTTTCACCTGGTACAACAGTTGGGCAGGCTCAGTATAAAATAACTGAGCAAAGGACACCGGTATTCCGCACCAACACTGGTTTTAGCGGTAATCATGTTTATTTGATGATTTGCGCTGATACAGTGAATGCAAAATACAGTGGTTAAAAAAGACAACTAAAAAACCGGCGGTCTGAAAACCGGTTGTGAGAACAAAAAAGAATACGCCGTTTCGTAAAGGAAGCCGGAATCTGAAGAGACCGGTTTCCGGGTATTGGTGATGCCGGCAATTTCAGGAAGAACATAAAAATCCAGTAATTTCTGTCCCGGATTTTTTAATTTGCTGAAAGGAAGTGAACCGGTATCGGTGGTTTTTGCCATTTCTTTACTGAGGTAACACGTTCCGTTGCAATGAAGTTCGGGCCTGCTTTTGTTGATACACAGGACCCTGGAGATATAATCATAATTTACAGCATATTCCACCAATGGGATCAGAGGCCTGAACACCACGAAAAAAGTGAGGAATATGCTGCAAATAAGGTTCATCGATTATTATTTCTTGCTAACCGCTTCTTCGTACCTTCTGCTGATTTCTTTCCAGTTGGTCACATTCCAGATTGCTGTCAGATAATCGGCTCTTTTGTTCTGGTATTTCAGGTAGTAAGCATGTTCCCATACATCAATCCCGAAGATCGGCGTTCCTTTTTCCTCTACGACATCCATTAAAGGATTGTCCTGATTAGGGGTTGAAGAAACAAAGAGTTTTCCGTTTCTATCCACGGACAGCCAGGCCCACCCCGAACCGAAACGGTCGGCTCCTGCCTTTGCCATTTTTTCTTTAAAAGCATCCATGCTTCCGAAAGCATCATTGATGGCTTTTGCCAGTTTTGCAGAAGGCTGGGTATTTTTTACCGGCGTAAGAACCGTCCAGAACAGTTCGTGATTGTAATGTCCTCCGGCATTGTTTCTTACGGCAGCCGGTAGCTTAGACACATTCGACATAATTTCAAACAGGGTCTGCTTTTCCTGCGGCGTACTTGCGATAGCTTTGTTCAGGTTGGCTACGTACGCTGCGGCATGCTTGGAATAGTGGATCTCCATGGTTTTGGCATCGATGTTTCCTTCCAACGCATCATAAGCATACGGTAAAGGCGATTGTTTGAATTGGGCAAACGCAAACTGCGCCGCGAAAACTGCACTTAAAGCAGCTACTTTCATAATCTTCATAACGTTTCGTTTTTTGTGGTTTGTATTATTTGTCGGAAGATGGGTGATGGAAACCGGAAGTTTACAACTCACTGTAAAATTTCCAGTTTCATTCCATCTTCTCGCTTATTTATCTTAGAAAATTTACTATTTCTGAACGGTTAACTTTTGGCATACTCTTCAGCCTTTACATTCAATCAATTGCTACTATTCCTTTGCAGGGCGACAATTTCTGATTAAGCCAAAAAACAACCTCCAGCTTCCGTCACCCATCTCCCAACTATTTACTTCAACAGCTTCCTGATATCTTCGATCAGCATTTCCCGGTCGGGATGGTATTTCCCGGTCAGTTTCGGCGTTTTTCCTTCCGGATCCTCATAATTCAGTCCGGAATAATACAGGATCGGCATGTTGTCTTTATTGTACCGGCACCGGATATTCCCCTCTTTGTCAACCAGCGCGATCATTCCGCTGTGGTTGAGGCTTTCGCTTTCGTCTTCCTTATCCCCGACATAAATATTGAACTGGTCTGCCAGTTTCCCGATATAATCCCTGTCGCCGGTGAGAAAATGCCAGTTGGGAGACTTCACCCCGATTCTTTGGGCATGCTCTTTCAGCAATGCCGGCGTATCATTTTCCGGATCGATGCTGATGGAAACAATTCCGAATTCAGGATCATTGATTTCATCTTCAATGGCTCTCATATTGGTATTCATGACCGGGCAGATCGTCGGGCATCTGCTGAAGAAAAACTCTACGAGATATACTTTCCCAAGCATCTCTTTATTGGTAATTTTCTTATTATTCTGATCTGTAAGCTGAAAATCCGGAACTTTCATGACCGTATACAGGTTCTTTTTAAAATACCCCATTCCGATCCCGATTCCCAGAAAAAGCAGTGCCATTACCGCCAGCGGAACAATAATCCTGCTTTTAGATTGCGGTTTCTTATTTCTGGACATATTTCTCCGGATTCTTTTTAAATTCATCTTTGCAGTACACACTGCAAAAACCGTACGTTTTATTTTTATAAACTGCCGTATCTTTCATATCCGGTTCGGTTGGCATATGACAGATCGGGTCTACCGCATTGGCAAATTTTACTGCCTTTGCATTTGATTTTGCCACAAGAGCCGCTTTTTTATGTTTTACTTTAGGCGTTTCCTGGGCACACGCCATCAGGGAAACCGACATCAGTGCCGTTAAAATAAGTTTTGATTTCATTTTTTATTGAAATTGAAATTAATAATATAAAAGGAAAAATAATTGAATGTAAACTAAATTTAATCCTGCCGGTCAGCTCAATACCAAGGCGATAACCTCCTAGATTGAGGATTTTCGTATTCACCACCAGGTAAACCTCAGCAATGAGGCTATGTCTGAATGACCGTACGTATTACATTCAGTTAAAATAAATTAAGCTAAAGGAGGATGGAATATCCTGGAGAAATATTCCGAAGTATGAAAATCAGTGTACCCGGATTTAATCTTTGTATTGCTGATATCGAATCGGGTACTGTCTGAAAAAGAAAGGATTTCACGGGAAAGGAATACATCCAGCCCGGCAAGCTTTATGTTCTGGCCGTTGTTCGACTGCTTTTCCGTTTTTGAAAGTTCTTTTTCCAGATAGCATTTCCCTTTACAGGTAGACTGCGGGACGTTTCTGTTTTCGCAAAGATTTTTCACGATATACTCATAATTTACAGCATAGCTGATCAACGGCAATACCGGA
This sequence comes from Chryseobacterium sp. SORGH_AS_0447, assembly GCF_030818695.1. NCBI lineage: Bacteria > Pseudomonadati > Bacteroidota > Flavobacteriia > Flavobacteriales > Weeksellaceae > Chryseobacterium > Chryseobacterium sp. SORGH_AS_0447. Next base: position 35,811 of record NZ_JAUTAR010000001.1, read on the forward strand.
CGAACTGCAATGGTAAAAATAATGAATATGGAAATGAAAAACTTCAACCGATGATTTTTGTTTCACAAATATACCACTGAAATTTGTTTTATGGGCAATTATGATGAAAGTCATTTTTAGAACGAAAAGCAAAAGCAGATTATTTTACACATAAGAAGTTATAAGCTAAGATTAAAATTTCGAGAATATTTTAGAGCACATAAGAGCGAAAATCAGAGATTTTCAATGGGTTTATCCTGATGGTGGCTAAGGTACCTGAAGCTACATCATCACCGGTAAAAATAAATGAAATCTGTGGAAATTTAAATCACAAAAGACTATCAAACGAATCATAAAGTTATCATGTTGGATGCTGAAAAGTTCACTAAAGTTCTAAAAATCTTTGATTTTTAATCTCATGTGATCTAAAATATTTCAACTAATCAAAATATTCTTCTGTTTCTTATGTGTTAAAAATATGCCTCTCATTCCTGAAAATCTGTGCTGGTTTTGTGGTGAAATAAATTTTGGCTGAAGCCAGATGTATTTTTTTGTAAATGGCCTTCCTTCCAAAAGCTCAGGATGACATTGCCCGTTCCTATTGATTAGGCTAAATATAATTTCAGAATCTACACGAATATTGGTGCGATTACTGGGATTAGATAGTATTTCATAAAGCTTCCGGCTTCCTTCTCCTCAACCATTAAAACTGCATTCGCTGGATTCTCACCGCATTCAGAATGGCCAGCAAGGCAACTCCTACATCAGCGAAAACCGCCTCCCACATGGTAGCCAGCCCTCCGGCTCCGAGAATGAGCACGACTGCTTTCACCGTAAATGCCAGAACGATATTCTGCCATACAATTCTTTTGGTCTGCTTTGCGATGTTGATGGCCATAGGAATTTTGCCCGGCCGGTCATCCTGGATCACCACGTCTGCAGTTTCGATGGTTGCATCGCTGCCAAGTCCGCCCATGGCAATTCCGACATCACTTAGTGCAACCACCGGGGCATCATTTACCCCGTCTCCGATAAAAGCCACGGTTTGTTTTTTAGATTTAATCTCCTTTACCTTATTCACCTTGTCTTCGGGAAGAAGATCACCGTACGCCTCCTGAATACCTAATGCACCGGCTACGTGCTTTACGACAGAAGATTTATCACCGCTCAGCATCGTAGTTCTGACGCCTAATGATTTCAAGGCATCAATGGTAAATCTGGCATCAGGCTTTATAACATCTGCAATCGTGAAATAACCGGCGAAATTATTATCGTATGCTACCGCAATGACCGTATACACAATACTTTGCGGATTAAGGTCATAACGGATACCGAAAGTATCCATCAGCCTGAAATTCCCGACCAATAGTTCCTTTCCATTAACGGTTGCTTTCAGGCCCTGTCCTGAAATTTCCTCTATATTTTCCAGCTTTATGGCATGATCAATCTCTCCTACGTATTCATGGATGGCAGTGGCAACCGGATGTGAACTGTTGCTTTCCAGTGCATTGACGAATTTCAGGATTTCATTTTTGTTGACAGCATCACTGAATTTTACTTCCTGCACTTTAAAAACACCCTCCGTCATCGTTCCGGTCTTATCCATTACCACATGCTGAACTGTGGCCAGTACATCCAGGAAATTGCTTCCTTTGAACAGAATTCCCTTACGGCTTCCTGCTCCTATTCCCCCAAAATAACCCAGTGGAATGGAAATCACCAAAGCGCATGGACAGGAAATCACCAGGAATACCAATGCCCGGTACAGCCAGTCACGGAATTCATAATTTCCGACAAAGAAATACGGCAACAAGGTAATTCCGATGGCCAGAAACACCACGATCGGTGTGTAGATTTTAGCAAACTTCCGGATAAACAGTTCAGTGGGAGCCTTCTGCGAGGTAGCATTCTGCACCATTTCCAGGATGCGGCTCAGTTTGCTGTCTTTATAAGCGGTGGTAACTTTTACCTGGCTGACGGTATTCAGGTTGATCATTCCCGCCAAAACCGTTGCTCCTTTCGTTTTGGTATCGGGTTTACTTTCACCGGTAAGCGCAGAGGTATTGAATGATGCTGTTTCCGATAAAAGTTCACCGTCAAGGCCCAGCTTTTCTCCGGATTTTAACTGAATAATATCGCCAATGTTTACATTTTCCGCTTTTACGGTCTGCGGCTTTCCGTCACAGAGCACCGTTACCTCATCGGGCCGCTGGTCGAGCAAAGCCTTGATATTGGTTTTTGCTCTTGTAACGGCCATCGCCTGGAAGACTTCGCCTACCGAATAGAACAGCATTACCGCCACCCCTTCCGGATACTCACCGATCGCAAAAGCACCTACTGTGGCAATTCCCATCAGGAAAAATTCGGAAAAAACATCACCGTTTTTTATGCTTTCAAAAGCTTCTTTCAACACGGGCAGTCCTACGGGAATATAAGCAATAAGATACCAGACCAGCCGGATCCAGCCGGCAAACCAGTCAGGCTTTACGGAATGATCCAGGATGATCCCGGCTGACAGCATTGCAAAAGACAGGATTGCCGGAAGAAACATCTGAAATACGGATTTACCTTCCGTATCGTGAGAATGACCGTGATCATGGTCATGATCATGGCCTTCGTGGTGATTATGTTCCTTTTGCGATTTTGTACTGCAGCATTCTTCCATGACGGTAATTTTTAATCAAAGGTAGGGGTAAAGCAAATGCAATGCTATTGCAAACTTTCAAGGCAATGCTCGCAGATTCCTTTGGCAAAAAGCCTGATCTCATCGATCCTAAAACCGGTCTGCATATTTTCCGGAAAAGAGATTTCTTCTTTACACGTAGTCTGCTTACAGATTTTACAGTAGAAATGCAGATGCCGGTCTTTATGCGTATTTTCGTTGCAGCCGTCGTGGCAAAGCATATATTTTGTAGTTGAATTTTCCTGAATGCCGTGGACGATTCCTTTTTCCTCAAATGTTTTCAAGGTGCGGTAAATCGTGGTGCGGTCTGCGTTGTCGAAATGGCTTTCGATCTCGGATAAAGACAGGGCTGCTTCCTGCGAACTCAGGAAATCATATACCAGGATCCGCATGCTGGTGGGCTTGGTATTCTTGTCAATTAATTTGCTTTCAATATCTTTCTTCATATTTCTGGATTTAATGGTCATGTTCGCCCGAATTGGTCAGTTTTGCATTGATGAAATAAGCACCTTTCACGGCAATTTCCGCATCAGCGGGAATTTCTTTCACCGGAGTGACGGCTGTGTACCCCATATCGGATGCGCCTTTGATGACTTCCACTTTCTCAAAGTTAGTGGTTTTCATTTTTGTATTACCTTGGTTTCCTTCTGTTTTATGGCTTTCTTCAGCATCATGACTTTTATCCGTTTTTACGAATACATAGAATTTACCGTCGGCTTCTACAATGGCTTCATCGGGAATGGCAGGGGTTACCGTTTTATCAAGGCTTACGATTCCGGTGATGTTCATTCCGTCGATCAGCCCGGTCTTATTTCCGGTAACATTGGCATGGACAGAAATCGTTTTGCTGTCATTTTCAAACGAAGAACCGATGCTGTAGATCTCCGCATCATATTCGGTTTCGGGATTATTGGTCAGCTTAAAATGCACCACCTGCCCTGCCCTCATCTTCGGCAGGTCTTTTTCAAACACCTGGAGATCGAGGTGGATGGAATTGTTATCGATGATTTCCGCCACCGGCGAAGAAATATCCACATAACTCCCGATCTGCGAAGCAATGCTGCTGACCGTTCCGCTGATCGGTGCCGTGATGACCAGACCGGATCTCATATTCCTATTGCTTACTTTTCCAGGACTGATTCCCATCATCCTGAGCTGCTGTAAAAGCGATGACTTCCGGGTACGAAGGGTTTTCAGTTCTGCATCGGCACTCTGCAGGTTTTTCCGGGCTCCGGCATCATTATCGAAAAGCTCCCGCTGCCTGCGGTACTCCTGTTCAGCGTAAACGATCCTGCTGTTTACGGTTAAATAATCTTCCTGAAGCCTGATGAATTCCGGGTTGGCAATTGTAGCGATCACCTGCCCTTTCTTCACGGAACTTCCGACCTGAATATTCAGGGTTTTGATGATTCCGCCATACAGGGAAGTTACTGTTGCTTTGTTGTTGTTCGGCACCCTGAGCAGGCCATTGGCTTTTATGGTTGAGGTAAGTTCCTTCATTTCGACATGCCCCAGCGTAATTCCTACGGTCCTGATCTGTTCCTGCGTTAATGAAGCGGTGGTCTGCGGAACTTCCTGATGTTGTTCTTCCGGCTGTTCCGTTTCGTGTTCTGCATTTTCTGCTGCTTCTTTTTTACTACAGCTGAAAATAAAAACGGCTGAAAATAAAAGTAATTTAATGTTATAGTGTAGGTTCATGTTATTTATTGAGGATTGAATTAATGGTGATCACCGACTGATTGACCTGCTGAATGGATTCCAGGTACTTCAGCTGGATATCGGTAGCGGTCCGTAAGGCAAACAGGTATTCCACATAGGAAATTTCGCCTGTTTTATACCCCAATTGCGCTGCTTTTACAATTTTTTCAGCATTCGGGATAGCATTTTTCACATAGTAATCATATTGCAGGACATCCTGTTCATACTGGCTCCACGCATTTGTCAGCTGGGTCAGCAGCTGCTTTTCCTGAAGTTTTGCCTGGGTTTCCGCTGCCTGTTTCTGATATTCCAGGGACTGCACCCGTGCTTTTGTAGCTCCGAAAGTAAGCGGGATCGCTATACCCAAGGTTACGGCATGAAACCGGTCTCCCGAATTGTAGAACTGTTCCTGCCCGTTTCTGGTATGAAATCCTGTAAGCGACTGATTTGTATAACCGATACTGAATTCCGGGAGACCCTGGGATTTTTCAACCTGTTTGTTCTTTTCCGCAACTTCTATTTCCTGATAAAAGGACCTTAACACGGGGTTACCTTCAACTGCCGTGCTGTCTAAGAAGTTTTCCGCTTTCAAAGGTTCATAGTTTTTATTAAGCGGAACTTCAATTTTTTCAGCAGTATTCAGAAGGGTTTTCAGACTGCTGTAAGCGTTGTTCAGATAGACTTTATTCTGATTTAGCAGAAGGCCAATCTCCCCTTTCTGGGTTTCCGCAGTGTTGATCTCGATTTTTTTAATATCTCCTGCTTTGAACCTAACCGTAGCAATTCTTATAAAATCCTGGTACAGGCTGTCAAGGCTTTGCAGCTTTAATTGATTGTACTGTAAATACTCAATCTGGTAATAATAGGTCCGGACCTGCTTCATCAGTTCGTTCAAAGTAATTTCTCTGTCGATCTGACGGCTCCTGATATTTTCGCTGATCAATTCTTTTTTTGCTTTGAACAGAGTCGGAAAAGGAATGCTCTGTGATACGGAAAACGATTGGTCGAATTTCGGACTGTTGTATTGGCCCAGCTGGGCGTCGAAATTAAGCTTCGGAAGTTCTTTCGCCGTTCCTCTCAATGCTTCCGCCGATTGTACGCTCCCATTTTTTGACTGTATACCTAAATTATTACCGGCTGCCATTTCTAACGCCTGTTGCACGGAGATTGGCCTGACCTGCGCATTCCAGAACGGTCCGGAAAACAAAAACATCAATATGATAACTGCCGTCACGGGTTTTGTATTTATTTTCTTTCCTGAAATTCCATCATTAAAGATGAGATACAGCATCGGCAGGACAAAAAGGGTGAGGAAAGTCGCTGTTACCAAACCGCCGATTACCACAGTGGCCAACGGTTTCTGCACTTCGGCTCCAGCTCCCGTAGAGACCGCCATCGGCAAAAATCCTAATGAAGCAACGGTAGCCGTCATCAGGACCGGCCTCAGCCTGATCTTTGTTCCTTCAAATACTCTCTTCAATACACTCTTTTCACCTTCTTTTTCCAGTTCATTAAAAGTTCCGATCAGCACGATCCCGTTAAGTACGGCAACCCCGAATAATGCAATAAAGCCGATTCCCGCGCTGATGCTGAAGGGCATATCTCTGATGAGCAGGGCAAAAATACCTCCGATGGCACTCATCGGAATAGCGGTAAAGATCAAGATGGCTTGCCTGAATGAACGGAAGGTAAAATACAGCAGCATGAAAATCAGCAACAGGGACACCGGAACTGCAATCATCAGCCTTTTGGCGGCAGCCTGTAAGTTTTCAAACTGCCCGCCGTAGGTAAAATAGTAGCCTGAAGGCAATTTCATATGATCCAGCTTGGCCTGAATGTCTTTCACTACACTTTCCACATCCCGGTCTTTCACGTTAAACCCGATGACGATCCTCCGCTTCCCTTCCTCACGGCTGATCTGCGCCGGGCCTAATTTATACCCGATGTCAGCCACCTGGGACAGCGGGATCTGAGTTCCTGAAGGCGTAGAGATCATCAGATTGCGGACATCATCAATATGGGTCCGGTGAAGGCTGTCGAGGCGGACCACCAGATCGAAACGTCTTTCGTTTTCAAACACCTGACCGGCACTCTTCCCTGCAAAGGCCGTGCTTAAGACATCGTTGACTTCTTCAATGTTCAGCCCGTAATTGGCCATCCTTGTCCGGTCGTATTCTACATTAATCTGCGGAAGCCCGCTGATGCGCTCGATCTGCGGAGCTGTCGTTCCTTTTACGGTCTGAATCGTTTTTGCGACTTTATCCGCATACATGGATAAGGAATCCAGGTTCTCGCCGAAAATCTTGACAGCCACGTCCTGGCGGATCCCGGTCATCAGCTCATTGAACCGCATCTGAATCGGCTGGTTCTTTTCAAAAAACACACCGGGAATCACTTCCAGCTTTTCCATGATTTCATCGGATAATTCTTCGTATGATTTTTTGGATTTCCATTCATCCTGTGGTTTTAAAACAATAATCAGATCAGAAGCTTCGGGAGGCATCGGATCGGTCGGAACTTCTGCGGAACCTGTTTTACCGATTACCATTTTTACCTCATCAAACTGCTTGATAATCCTTGAAGCCTGCATGGACGTTTCGATGCTCTGGCTCAATGAGCTTCCCTGCGGAAGAATGCAGTGAAATGCATAATCGCCTTCCTGCAGCTGTGGAATAAACTCCCCGCCCATATTTTTAAATATAAATAGAGTCACGATAAAAACCGCCCCTGTTGCAGAGACAATGATATATTTATATTTTACCGCTTTGCTTAACAAAGGCTGGTAGATATGCTGAAGCCTGTTCATCAGTTTATCCGAAAAAGTTTCTTTATGTATTGGCTTTTTAGATAAGAACAAAGCGCTCATCACCGGAATGTAGGTGAGTGATAAGATCAACGCTCCCAGAATGGCAAATCCTACCGTCTTGGCCATGGGCGTGAACATTTTCCCTTCTACTCCCACCAGGGTAAGAATAGGAATATACACGATAAGAATAATGATTTCACCAAAAGCCGCGCTTTTCCTGATTTTTGATGCAGAGCGAAAAACTTCCTCATCCATTTCCGCCTGCGTAAGTCTTTGTGTGGATCTTCTCAGCCCCAGATGATGAAGAGTGGCTTCAACGATAATTACGGCGCCGTCCACAATCAGTCCGAAATCGATAGCGCCAAGGCTCATCAGATTGGCACTTACCCCGAAGACATTCATCATTCCCAACGCAAACAATAAAGAAAGCGGGATAGCAGATGCTACAATGAGCCCTGCTCTCAGGTTTCCAAGGAAAACGACCAGGACAAAAATGACGATCAGTGCTCCTTCTATGAGATTTTTCTCAACAGTTTTCATGGCCCTTCCCACCAGATCGGTCCTGTCCAGGAACGGTTCGATGACTACATCGTCTGGGAGCGACTTCTGGATGACCGGGATTCTGGCCTTGATGTTGTTTACGACTTCATGGCTATTGGCTCCTTTCAGCATCATGACGACCCCTCCTACCGCATCTACTTTGCCGTTGTAGGTCATGGCTCCGTACCGTACCGCACTTCCGAAACGGACTTCTGCCACGTCTTTTATAAAAACAGGAACGCTTCCCGTTTCATTTTTAACGGAAATATTCCTTATATCCTCCAGGGATTTCACGATCCCGATGCCACGGATGAAATAGGCATTCGGTTTTTTATCGATATATGCACCACCGGTGTTTTGGTTGTTTTTTTCCAGTGCCGTAAAAATATCGGTGATGCTTACTCCCATTGCTCTCAGGCGGTTAGTATCTATGGCGACTTCGTACTGTTTCAGCTGTCCTCCGAAACTGTTGATTTCTGCTATTCCCGGTGTTCCGTTTAGCTGTCTTCTCACGATCCAGTCCTGCATTGCACGGAGTTCTTTGGGATCATATTTCTTTTCGCTTCCTTTTTTCGGATGGAGAATGTATTGGTAAACTTCACCCAGGCCGGTGCTTACCGGTGCGAGTTCAGGCATTCCGATCCCCTTGGGAATCTGTTCCGCTGCTTCCTTCAGCTTTTCATTAATCAGCTGACGGACAAAATAGAGGTCTGCATTTTCTTTAAAGACAACGGTCACAACCGATAATCCGAACCTTGAAATACTTCTGGTTTCTTCAATATCCGGAATATTGGCTATACTCTGCTCAATGGGAAAAGTAACGAGCTGTTCGACTTCCTGCCCTGCCAAAGTGGGACAAGTAGTGATGATTTGTACCTGGTTGTTGGTAATATCCGGTACCGCATCAATGGGCAGCCTGGAAGCGCTCCAGACACCCCAGATGATCAGAAACAGAGTCATCAGTCCGATGACGGTTTTATTTCTGATGCTGAATTGTATAATGGTATCTAACACAAATTAAGATTTTAATTCGTAACGGCCTTTCTTCTTACACTAAAGTCATAGCAGCAGGTATTTAAAACTAACCCGCCCTTATTACAGCGCCATATCAAGAAAGGCCATCGTGGATTTTGAAAGTATTCATAGACTGCCATTAGGAAAATGGCAGATGCAAAAATAGCCCGTGATCCTCTGCAATGGAATTGCAAAGAAGGCATCTTTTAAAAAATCAGAAATTAAATCTTAGGCGGCTGCCAGATATGGTCGTAGACCTGATATGCGAAATCGTTTTTACGGAAAAAGATTTTTTTTGAAAAGTATGAAGGAATTTTTGCCGGAGCTTCCAGTAGAGCATTTATTTTAAAAGCAGTTACCGTAATCTGGCAGCAGTTGCAGGTACATAAAGGGGAGCAGATATCGCCTTTATCTTTAGAATGAGAGCCCTCCGATAAAAAAGAAAGCTGTGTCTGCGCAGAACCTGATTCTTTATGCAGATCTTCACACGGCATCAGTGACAATGCGATGAAATAGAATGCAAGTAAAAATCTGAGGAGGTTCATCCATCCAAAGGTAGAGAATTTATGTGAGACCGTAGGTGGTAAAATGGTATAAATTTTCCTGCTGTTGTTTAAAGTGTTATGAAAAACCTTTAATTTTATAGGATGAAAATTTTAATTGTAAACGGCCCCAATCTCAATCTGCTGGGAACCCGGGAACCTGAGATCTACGGAACTGTTTCCATGGAGGATTACCTGGACAAACTGAGATCCGAATTTCCCGCGCTGGAACTGGAATATTATCAGTCGAACATCGAGGGGGAAATTATTAATTGTCTCCAGAAGACCGATTTTGATGCGCTGGTGATCAATCCCGGTGCTTATACCCATTATTCGTATGCGATTGCGGATTGTTTAAAGAATATTCAAAAGCCAAAAGTTGAGGTTCATATCAGCAATATTTATAAAAGAGAAGAATTCCGGCAGAAATCGGTAACGGCAGCCCATACGGATACAGTACTGTCAGGGTTTGGAATGGAAGGATACCGACTGGCGATATTGAGTCTGGCTGGTGTTTAAACTGACCATCTTCCAGCGATAAGTTTTCACATTATTAATTTATCTACTGATTCAATATTAAGGTTTCTATAAAATTTTTACAAAAAAAATCCTCAGCATCTACGTGCTGAGGATTCGATATTTTAATTGGTTGTCTGCGTTTGTAATTGCGGACCAGAAGGAATTAATTTTTTACCATCTTCCGTATTGCAGTACTGTTCAAAGTTCTTGATGTATTTTGCGGCAAGGTCTCTTGCTTTTTCTTCCCATTCACCGGCATTGCTGTAGGTGTCTCTTGGATCCAGAATTCCTTCGGAAACATTCGGCAGTTCGGTAGGTATTTCCAGGTTCATGATCGGGATTCTTGTTTTCGGAGCGTTTTCAATAGAACCGTCTATAATGGCATCGATGATCGCTCTTGTATCTTTTAGGGAAATTCTTTTTCCGGTACCGTTCCAACCGGTGTTTACCAGATATGCTTTTGCGCCGTGTTCTTTCATTTTCCCAATTAAGGTTTTAGAATACATGGTCGGGTGCAAAGTTAAGAAAGCTTCTCCAAACGCCGGTGAGAAAGATGGTTCCGGCTCGGTAATCCCTCTTTCCGTTCCTGCTAATTTTGAGGTATACCCGCAAAGGAAGTGGTATTGTGCCTGATTTTCATCCAGTATGGAAACCGGAGGCAATACCCCGAAAGCATCTGCTGAGAGGTAAACGATTTTTTTCGCATGCCCTGCTTTTGAAGGCAATACGATTTTATTGATATGATAAATCGGATAAGAAACCCGTGTATTTTCGGTGATCGAGCCGTCGGTGTAATCGGAAATGCCGTTGTTCACGACAACATTTTCAAGAAGCGCATCTCTTTTGATCGCTCTGAAGATATCCGGCTCTTTTTCTGCGGAAAGGTCGATTACTTTCGCGTAGCATCCTCCTTCGTAGTTGAAAACTCCGTTGTTGTCCCAGCCATGCTCGTCGTCACCGATCAGGTATCTTTTCGGATCAGCGGATAAAGTTGTTTTCCCGGTTCCGGAAAGACCGAAGAAAAGGGCAACATCTCCTTCTTCACCTACGTTGGCCGAACAGTGCATGGAAGCCATGCCTTTTAGCGGAAGGTAATAGTTCATCATCGCAAACATTCCTTTTTTCATTTCTCCGCCATACCAGGTACCACCGATGATCTGAAGTTTTTCAGTAAGGTTGAACATCACAAAGTTTTCAGAATTCAATCCTTGCTCTTCCCAATGCGGATTGGTGGTTTTGGAACCGTTGATTACCGTAAAATCCGGTGCACCGAAGTTTTCCAGTTCGTAATGGGACGGACGGATGAACATATTGGTAACGAAATGCGCCTGCCACGCTACCTCCATAATAAACCTTACTTTTAATCTCGTATCTGCATTGGTACCGCAGAATGAATCGACAACATAGATTTTTTTAGCATCAGAAAGCTGGTCCAGCACTAATTCTTTACAAGAGCTGAAAGTTTCGGGTGTCGTCGGCAGGTTTACTTTACCGTCCCAGAAAATGGTTTCTCTTGTAACATCATCCTGAACTATGTACCTGTCTTTAGGTGAACGACCTGTGAAAATTCCTGTTTTTACTGATACTGCGCCAGATTCCGTAAGCTCAGCTTTTTCAAAGCCCTGATTTTCAGGACAAACTTCAGCCTGATACAATTCCTCATAAGAAGGATTGTAAACGACTTCATAGTTTCCCTTAATCCCTAATTTCTCTAAATCCTGGATGATTTTAGCGTTTTTCATTTTACTTATATTTCTATTTCTTTTTTGGAGTCTAACAAAATTAATATTAATTAATTGTTAAAAGTGGTTTAAATATAATGATATAAGTCAGAATGGCAAATAAAAAAACGAGTTTATAAAAAACTGAAAATCAATAAACTAGATCGGAATAGTCAAAAATTGTGGTAAAACCTTTTCCCCAAAAATAGTCCCTAAAGCCGTCAAATTTTGAGCTCATCACAAAATCTCCTCCCCATGCGCCCAGACTTTTAACAAAAACCGGGCAGTCTTTGAAATACAGCTCTTTAACTGTAGGAATTTCAAGGAAATGCGATATTTTTTGCTCATGAATTAACATTAGCTGCGAAAAATTTTCCAATTCGTTACATAGTAAAATATTTCTTGTAAGATCCGAAAATTCATCGACGTGTTTTTGAGACTTATTTTTTGAACGGTAAAAGCTGATTCCTTCACGGCTGTCCTGCTTCTGATTCAGATGAATAAAAATAAGGTCATTTTTAAAAGGAGGATCAAAATTTACCTTTTCATAAGTAATTTCCGGAACACTTCGGTACAGCACTGCCGATTTCTCTTTGGCAACGGCAATATCATACCCGCTTCCTCCCAGGCTTATCTTATTTAAATGGAAAGGATCAACCTCTGCCCATTCCGCAAGATTATTCATTAACGTAGAGCTGCTGCCTAAGCCATAGTTTGCCGGAAACTGGAGATTGGTTTTTAAATGGTAGGTAAAATCAGCTTTGAATCTGATCGAAGAAAGCGCCTGGACGTTTTTTAAGGTTTTTAGAATGAATTCAGCACTTGAGGGAATATTGGTCTCTAAAACCTGCCAGCTTCGATAGTCTATCACTGCTTTCAGCCATATTTTTCCCTGATGAAAGGCTTCCCAGAAAATAAGGGATCGTGCATCCCGTACTTCTTCAAAAGAAAACTCTTGTCCCAGCCGTGTAGGTACCGCTAAGACAAGAGCTCCGTCCATTGCGAAATATTCTGAAGTAAGCATCAGCTTTCCCGGTGAAAATATCTCGCCCATGAGTTCTATTAATTTTAGATGGCAGAAGCCATATCTACGGTAGCATCAATTTTTTTGATAAGTCCCTGTAATGTTTTTCCCGGTCCTACTTCTACGAATTTTGTAGCACCGTCTTTAATCATATTCTGTACGGACTGTGTCCATTTTACAGGTCCCGTCAGCTGGGCAATCAGGTTTTTCTTGACTTCATCCGGATCAGAAACCGCCGTTGTGGTAATATTCTGATATACCGGGATCATTGCCTTTCTGAATTTGGTCTGCTCGATGGCTGCGGCCAGTCTTTCCTGTGCAGGCTGCATCAAAGGAGAGTGAAACGCTCCGTTTACCGGCAACAGCAAAGCTCTTTTAGCACCGGCTTCTTTCATTTTTGTACAAGCCTCTTCTACGGCGGATGTTTCCCCTGAGATTACCAGCTGTCCCGGACAGTTATAATTGGCAGGCACCACAATACCGCTGATCTGTGCACATATTTCTTCAACTTTAGCATCTTCCAATCCTAAAATTGCAGCCATAGAGCTCGGATTAGCATCACAAGCCGCCTGCATCGCTTTTGCCCTTTCGGAAACCAGCTTCAGCCCGTCGTCGAAAGACAGAACGCCATTGGCAACCAATGCTGAAAATTCCCCTAAGGAATGTCCTGCCACCATTTCAGCGCCCAAACCATTTACGGCTTTCAGCGCAGCAACGGAATGTATAAAAATTGAAGGTTGGGTAACCTCGGTTTTTTTAAGGTCTTCATCCGTTCCGCTGAACATGATGGAAAGGATATCAAACCCTAAAATTTCATTGGCAGATTCCATCATATCCTTAATGTCTTTTCTGGAATCGTACAACTCTTTTCCCATTCCTACGAACTGAGAACCCTGCCCTGGAAATACAAGTGCTTTCATGTATTATTTTAAAATATTATGCAAATATAATTATAATGTTAAAAATATTCTTTAAAAGTGATTTAAATCGTTATTTTATGGAAGTAATCTGATCACGCGGTAGCCTGTATTTACATACGCACCGTTTGCTTTGGATTTTACAAACTCAAACTTTGTCGCCAGCTGCGTCTGTACCTTATTCATCTGTTTAAAGATTTCCCCTTTTTTATTCTCCCTGGTCAGCATATCGTTTACTATATCAAAACCTACGATGGCAAACTTAGGAGGGGTCTTGCAGTATTTGTTTTTATAGGCCGCAAGGATTTCTTTTTCAAAGCTTCCTTCCGTATTCACCTTTCTGTCCATCAGATAAACCAGGTGAGCCTGGCTGAGATCATCCACTTTTTTCTCGAACACCGGGGCATAATGCATACTGAATGCCTTTACACCCTGCACTTCCTTAGATAAAGCGATTACCTTGTTGGCAAAAGCTTCTGCCGTCGCATCGCTCTCGTTAGCAAGAATGGCAATTACCGGAGCCGACTGTCCTGTCATCATATTCTGATCCAGCTGGATATCCGCCGGTGTATTTACGATGCTGATAGCAGGATTTTTTAATATTTTTTCAAGACCGGCCTTGATGTAGTTGGCATTTTCCTTTTTGGGATCGGCAACGATGTATATTTTCTGATCGGAGAATGTAGCTTTTACTTCATCCACGATTTTATCGGCATACGTCTGATCATTGGTTTCCACAATAATCAGGTTGCTGTAGTTATACAATTCCGGAGAATTGGCAAACGGAGCGACAATCGGGATTTTCTGGCTTTTTGTAAAGTCTAGAACATCCACTACATTCGATTTGAAGAATGGGCCGATAATTAAATCCGTATTATTAGGGTTTATCTGGGTAAGCGAATTCCTGAACGATGCTTCGTTTCCTGAATCTACGATCTTAATATCCAGCTTCTGCCCGTTGGCTGCGTTTCTTTCAATGGCAAGTTTTGCACCTGTTAGGAAATCCAATGCCATGGAACGGTACTGGGTTTCACCCGTGCTGTATCCGAATGGCAGCATCATAACAACGCTTAACGCATCACCGCTTTTCTTCACGTAAGCCGGATCCAGCTTTTTTATTTTTAAAACCATTCCCGACCTCAATCCTCTGGAAAGCTCCGGGTTTAAGGCAACAAGCTCATCGATGGTAATTCCGAATTTATTAACGATAGAGAAGACGGTATCTCCCTGCTGAACGGTATACGTTACATAGTCATCAGCTTCGAAAGTGGTTGTATTGGATGAGGATCTTTCGTTTTCCGTATCCACTTTTGTCTTTGCATTTTCCCCGAAAACATCAGCACCTGTACTTTTGCTGCCTGCTTTTTTTATTTTAATCGCTTCGCCGGGTTTTAATCCTCTTTCTTCCAATCCGGGATTTAAGGCAAACAATTCTTCCTTGGAAATATTGAACTGTCTTGAGATCCTGTAATAATTATCTTTCTGCTGAACGACATATTGATCTTCCGATGCAACGGCAACAGGAGTTTCAACAACTGTTTCTACAGGTTTTGATGCAGGAGCAACGGTAACTGCAGTATTTTGCTGGTCTCCGCCGTATTTTTTTATACTTTCCAGAGGAAGCGTCACTTCATCCCCGATTTTCATATGGGAATCCAACTCCGGATTCAGCTTCCGAAGATCGGTTTCAGAAATGCGGTACTGTTTTGTAATTCCATAGATGGTTTGTTTCGGCTGAAGAATAATTTTTCCGGTCTGGGCATTGCCTGCCGGTCTGGAAGAAGCTGCCGTTTTTGGAGATGCGGCTGCGGCTTTTTCATTTTTAACAGTTAAGACATCCCCCAGTGCAAGCTTTCCGTCTTTCACTGCCGGATTCATTTTCAACAGTTCGTCTACCGTAAGTCCGTATCTTTTTGCAATATTGTAAGGAGTATCTCCTTTTACAACGGTATGCGATCTTTGGGCAGCGACACCCAAAACCATACATAAACTGGATAGTATAAAAAACCTCTTTATCATATTCGGTGATTATATCTGCAAAAATACTTCTTTAAAATTAAATGGCAACTATTATTAGTTTGGACTCCTCAATTTGCATCTCTTCTAAACAAGTTTCCAGCCAAGAATACCCGTGGTCTGCAAAGAAAACGCTGAAATTATAAATTCTTTCCTGCCAGGTTCCGGAAGGATGTACATCCAAAAATAGGTTCTCTAATCTTTCGAGCAGTTCGCTTCTTTTTATTTTTTCAGCATGCAGAAGGCGCTTTTTCATTCTTTTAAAAGATTTCAGCTGCCTTACTTCTTCTGCCTGTACCATGTTTCCGAACGATTTTTCGGTAGTTTCTGCCATGGCTTTTAATTCTGAAAACTGGCTGACCAATGCATTTTCTTTTTGCTGCAGCGCTTCCAGAATGGCATTATCTTCCAATATTTTGTTGTTGGTAACGGCCGTGAAATTCCGGAAAAAGTCTTCGATCTTCAGGTTTAGTTTAGCAATTTTCCCTACAGTCTTTTTTTTTAAAAACAACATGGAGTTCCGGGGGATCAAAATGGGAAACGGAATATTGATTTCTGAAAAATAATCCTTGAGTTCCAGCCAGTACATGATTTCCGCATTTCCTCCAATGTATGCCAGATTTGGTAAAACGGTTTCCTGGTATACCGGACGCATCAATGCATTAGGACTGAATTTCTCAGGGGACATTTCCAGTTCGTTTAGAATTTCTTCTTCCGTAAAAGAGATGTTTTTATCAACAATGATGTATTTTTTACCATCAAAATCAATCCGGTCCCTTGTGTCTGAAAGGTAGAACAAATTGATCTCACGGGGATTCACTTGGACTTTTCCATATTTTTCTGTCAGGAAATCTACTTTATCTCTGGAATTTTTAAATAAACTGAAATGAAGGATTTCATCCTTAAAAGTTTCTCTGATCTGCGCTTTAAGCTCTTTTGAGTCCCCATCCAAAATCAGTAATCCGAATTCCGAAAACAGCCGGTTGACTAAAGTTGCAATGGCTTGCGTTAAGGTATTCCCGGGTTTATAGGCTTCTTTCAGCATCAAAATCAATTCGGTTCCAAAAACACAATCTTTAAACTCTTTTTCAAATTCTGAAATAAAAAAGGTATCGTTAATGGTAATCCGTCCTACAGGACCTCCAGATTTTTCATTGGCTTCGTAAAAATGATTTTCCGTTTTAAAGTGATTGATCTCCGCAAAATCATGGTCTTCGGAGGCCATCCAGTAAACCGGGACAAAATTGAAGTCCGGGAAGTTCTGTTTTAAATAAGAGCAGGTTTTAATCGTTTGTAAAATTTTATAAACAAAAAAAACAGGTCCGGAAAAAAGGTTGAGCTGATGGCCGGTAGTGATGGTAAATGTATCCGGCCGTCTGAGGTGATTTATGTTTTCGCTCTGTCTGGATGAAAGCTGAAGATGGGCAAGCTGCTTTTCTATCGTGTCCGCCAGGATAGTTCTCTGATCTGCCGTGAAAGAATTCTGCTTTTTGTGAATCTGCTTTTTAAAATGATCCAGGGAAAAAGTGTTTTCTTCAAATCCTTCAATATTCTGATTCAGAAAATCCTTTACCAATTGAGGAATGCTCTCTATATCCTGAAAAGCTATTTTATTAATCGTTTTCAACGCTGTTTATATTTTAGTTGAACAAATACCATACAATCCCAAGATTTAACCTGAAATCGTAAACAGGGTAACTTGGAAATGCATAAGCTTTGTTGTGTGAAAGAAGAGTTCCGACCTGTTGGCCTTCGATGAAGAAGAACATTTTTTTAACCTTCATATTAAAGTAGATGTCGGCAATCGGCTGCCCTCCGATAGAAAATGAGCCGGCATCCGGCAAAATATATTCGTTAAGGATCGGAAAATAATTTCTTGAAGCAAACTTCGAGAAATAATATACTTTGATCCCCGTCTGAATTTCTGCTGCTTTTTTAAAGGCCTTTGTCTGATAAAAGAAATTGGCCCGGCCGATGAAGCCCGGCAATGGTAAAAGGTCTTTGTTGGTTAAAACATTCTGGAACTGCAGCCTCGTATTCAGATGAAAATCGCCATAGCTGAAAGTCGCATCCCCTCCGATCTGCGAAATGTTTACCGGGCTTTCGCTTTGCTGCGGCATAGCATTGGAGTCGAAATAAGTATAATTGTCGATCCTGTAATAATTGGCAAAAAGTTCCGTTCTGAACCATTTCAATCCCAGACTTCCTCCAATCTCCGAAACTGTCTGATTTTGGGCATTCTGAAGATAATAGTTGTAATTATTATAGATTGAAGTATTCAGTAAATAATTGAATGACGGATAAGCACTTTGGAAATTGACTTTCGCATTAACAAAGTAATCTTTTACCGGTTCAAACTTTAAATTATTCGTTGTTTTCAGATAGGTCCCAAACTGGCTTCCGTTTGAAAATTCCAAAAATGAATTCAGCTGAATTTTATCAAAAAGCCTGACCTGTAGATTTCCAACAGCTCCAAGCCGGCTTTCTTTAATCTCGGTCGGGATTTGCAGCAACGGTAAATTGATTGCATTTGTTCCGAATTTCAACATCTGATAACGGGCCCCGGCATCAAGCTTGAATCTTTCATTATCCCAAACCAGACTTACCGTATTGCTGAAGTTATCCGAATATTTTTTTGAGCTCAGCGGACCGTCAGTCACGAGTTCCTGCGGAGCATCATACCAATAGGTTTCCGGAGAATTCTGGCTGTAGTAATATTTATTTCCCTGATGAGAAATCGTATGTCTTATTTTAAAAGGAATTTTTTCAGAATTAAACGGTGCGAACTGATGGGTAAGGTAGTATCTTCTATAAGAAAATTGTGAACTTGAGGAAGCGAGGTTTACCTGCATATTCTGCCGGTTCCTTGAGTTTGTATCTCCCTGCTGAAAAAGGCTGTCTACCGCAATCCCTCCGTTTTCCTGGTTATTGACATTCTGGTGCAGATAGTGTGCAAACAATTCATAGTTTCCTTTTTTAGAAACATAATGTCCTGTAAATAAAGTATTGTTATTGGAAGCTAACGAATTTCTATACATCCCCTGGGAACGCAATCCGCTGTATTCCAAAGAAAAATTGAAACGTTTCCCGATGTTTTGGGTATACATGGATTTTAAAGCCGCTCCATTTTTCATGGCATTATGGTAAATGAAGGTTGCCGTTGGTGTTTTTACATCGTAATAGTTGATATCATCGACCCCAAGAATCCAATACGATTTGTTGGTAGGAAGCAAAGCCAGATTCTGCTCAGGAATAACTTCATACATTAAAGGATTAAATCCTGCCCCGATATTGGCCACCTGCGCCCTTCCGAAATTATCCCGGTTATTATACTGCGAATAGATATAGGTCTTATCAAAAGTCATCACTGTATCAAAAACCTTTTTCTCTGAAAATTGCTTTTGGTACAGATAATCGTTGATTGTCGGTTTAAATATTTTAAGAGAATCCTTCTTTCCAGAGTCTATCACTAAGGTGTCATCCTTGGGAAGCTGGTTGGAATCTGTTTTGTTGACCACCTGGGCCCGGATTGTGAGACTGAAGAAAAGTATGATGGAAAAGATGTACTTCATTTCTTATTATTGTAGAGCAAAAATAAGAAATAATGGGGAATAAAAACCCCGCATTTTTTGATGCGGGGTTGGTATAAAAAATATTCAACTTAAAATTGTTTATTAGTAACCTGGGTACTGTTGAATAAGCGCATTAGTGTTCAACTCTGACTGTGGAATTGGGAGTGATCTAAATTGGACTTTACTTGGAGATAAAGCCACTTGTGTCTGAGGATTTTGAAATGAAATTCCGTTTCTTTTAAGATCACTATATCTGAAACCTTCTAAAAAGAATTCAAGATCTTTCTGCATTAAAATCTCATTTAATAAATCCGTTCCCGTTCCTGTATAGACATATCCACTATCTCTATTAGTCCTCACCCAGTTATTCAGTTTTAATAGAGCATCGGCCGGATTTGTATAATACAAAGCTTCTAACTGATTAAATACAGCTTCCGTCTTTCTTATAACAACAATATCCCTATCTGTAGTAGTATATTTCATTACATCAATTGGTTTAGGATTATCACCTAAAGTTAAAACATACCCTGTATTTCTGTACCATGTTCCTCTCCTAACATCATTGGCTCCCATTTTCGCAAAAAATGTTTGCGTCGCAAAATTCTGTTTATATCTTCCTGTCGAAGACCATGTAGCAGTGATACCATCATTTGCGCCGGGTAAATCCAATGAATTATAATCAATTTGAAATATTGTTTCTGAATTATTTTCACTGGATGAAGTAAAGTAATTAGCTACTCCTGAAGATGGTAATAAAGTGTAAGATGAGTTATTAAGAACTTTTTGGGCATAAGTATTAGCCTGAACATAATTTTTAGTTGCAAGATAATATCTTGAAAACAATACATCTACAGCAGCTGAATTAAATTTTTTATTTCCATTACCCGTTCCAATTTTAGAACTTGCGTTTGTTAAATCAGCAAAAATCTGATCATATACTTGTTTTACACTAGACCTAGGCAAGTTTGCTCCCGGTTTGAATTCTAATGGCATAGGAACACCATATTCAGGATTCGAACCATTAAAATTGTCACTAAATAATGATACTAACGTTGAATATGCCAAAGCTCTTACAGCATACGCCTGACCAAATAAATTTTGAGGAGTTCCGGAAGTATTAGGGTCATCAGATATTTTACCTTCATAACTTAAAATAAAATTAGCATTTGCTATAATTTTATACAATGTGTTCCATAAGGTAGCAATATCTCCACTATTTTGAGTATAAAAAGTAAGATTAGGATCGCGCGTTGTAGAAAATCTATTGGAATTTACAATTGCCACAAAAGCATTATCTGCAAGCAATTCCTGCAAAGTTGGAATGAGCGCTCCGTAAGAGTTAAGAGAGCCATCACTATTGGTTTGATATAATCCATATAGTCCGTTTACAGCAGAATTTAATACTTTTTCATTAGTAATAGCTTGATCCAATGGCAGGGTTATAGGAGGTGTTTCTTCTGAAAAATCATCTTTACAAGAAGTTAACGATGTTACCCCTGCTAATAATATTAATAAAACTTTTATCTTTTTCATTTTTTCATTTTTTAACAATTAGAAATCAACTTGAACACCAAAAATAAATTGTCGCATATTAGGTTGCGTCATATCAAAAACGCCTAGATTAGAAACGGTATAACTAAATGCATTGGAATTTGCTTCAGGATCAAAACGGAGTCTTTTATCGAATGCATAAGTATATAAATTAATTCCTCTCACATAAGCATAAATACCTTTTAGATTAGGCATATTAAGCATAGTCCCTTTAAATGTATAACCTAATTCAACATTTCTTAATCTAATATTATCACCTTTATACAAATATCTGGTAGAGTTAGCATTCGAAGATTTATTTCCATTAAAAACTTGTTTCGGCATAGAAGCATTTGGATTAGTAGGACTCCATGAGTCATATAGGGCTGCAGTAGTAGTATTTACTGTAGGATAAGCTCCATCAGATTCATAGACAAACCCCCATCGATCCCAAACAGAATAATCGCCCTGATAATTTATCATGAATGACAACTTAAAACCTTTATATGTAAATTCATTAATTAAACTTGCAATATGGGTAGGTAAAGCTTTTTGGCCAGTAAATGACAATTTAGCCTTATTAACGTCATTCGTTGTTGCGCTTCTTGTTTCATCGGTATACCATAAGGGATCACCATTTGATGGGTCTACACCAGCCCATAATCTAGTGTAATATTCCGAAGGATTATGACCTGGAAAAAAAGCTTTTAATCCACTAATAACAGTTGGTGTTGGATCTCCTTTTATATAAGTTACTTTGGAATCATTATAAGAATAATTTGCTTTGATATCCCAAGTAAATACATCAGTACTTTTTCTATAACCTAATAACCCTTCAAATCCATTTGATTTTACTTCAGCTTGATTTCTGATAACAGAACTGAATCCTGTTGATGGAGAGATAGGAACATCATATACTTGATCTGAATTGATATTTGAATACACATCAAAGGTACCGTAAATACCTCCCCTATCTCCAAGTGAAAAGTCTATTCCAACGTTTCTTTTCTTTGATTTCTCCCAAAATAGCCCGTCCGGAGCTCCCGGAGTTAAAATAAAACCTGCATTGGTTTGAAGATAATTCCCTGTTAAAGAATATTGTGGATATTTATCATATGGCGATGCTGCCTGATTACCATTTTCTCCATAACTTGCTCTAAGTTTTAAAGTATTTATATATGACGGTAAAAAATTCATTTTACCGAGATCTAAGCTCAAACCTACTCCAAAAAAATTTCCAGCCTTCGTATATCCGGAATACGTATCTCTTCTCGCAGATCCTGTAATTGTTGCAAATTTATTATATGTATATGAAGCCCTTGCTATATACCCCACTAAAGTCCATGCATCCGTTCTACCGGTAGCTCCTGTAACATTAGCTGCTGCATCCGCATACATAATTCTTGTTCCTGCCGGAAATCCTCTTTTCGAAAGGGTGTTATATTCTAAAGTCCTTTTAGTAGATTCCATACCGACGGAAGCAGAAATATCATGTAAGCCCGCAAATGTTTTATTAAAATTTAAAAAGTTATACCAGTTCCATGTAAAAAAGTTTCTCATACTCTTGAAATAATATCCATTTCCATTCGTATTTGAGGGTTCATACCCATCACCAAAATCAGGATTCCAGTAAATAAATTCATTACCTGCTGTATTATCAATACCAAAATTTGAATTGAAGGTTAAATATGGTAATATCTTATAATCTACATTTAAAGATGTAAGAACCTTGTCAAATGTTCCTTTAGTTAAATTTGTTCCGGTTAATGCAAGCGGATTAAATTGTGGATTAAGATATACCAAATTTAAATTATAGTTTCCATCACTTAAATAAGGGTTTTGAGTTGGAGATAGTAAAGTTCCGGAAAAAATAGGATTTGCAAAAGAAGATGCATCTGAAGGGCCCGCTTGTACAGTTCTCGATAAATTTGTAGAAAGTGTTACATTTAACTTATCAGTTGCTTTCCAATTTGCTTTAAGCGAGCCCGTATATCGATCAAATACAGCATCGTATGACAAGCCTTCTTGTTTTAAATATCCTAGAGATGCATATACAGTAAAATCTTTAACTCCCCCTGAATAGCTGAGGTTGTACCGATTCATTATAGGAGAATTTCTTCTTGTCAATTTTCTCCAATCAGTATTAGTAACCCCATCCCATTTTAAAATTTCCGTTTTACCATAATCAGTTGCCTCTTGAAGATCAGCAAATCCATTCACTGGATCGGTACTAGGATATCTGTTATAAAGCGCTTGCCCTAAATAATTAACATTTTCCTGCGCATTTAACATTTTCAATTTATCAAAAGCAACATTTGATGTACCAATTTCGCTAACGAACTGTAAACTTGATCTACCTTTTTTACCTGACTTAGTTGTAATTATGATAACGCCGTTTGCTCCTCTAGAACCGTAAATTGCAGTTGCTACGCCATCTTTTAAAACCTGTACGTCTTCTATATCAGAAGGATTTATAAGGGATAATGCATTTTGAGTAGTTAGTGCTCCTGAAATATCTCCTGATTGAACAGGTACACCGTCAACAATGTACAGTGGATCATTACCTGAAGTTAGGGAAGAGATTCCCCGTATCAATGTAATAGTAGATGCTCCAGGCTGCCCTGAACTTGCGCTTGACATTAATCCTGCCACAGTTCCTTGCAAGATATTATCAATTGAAACAGCAGAAGGTTTTTCTAGAACATTTCCAGACACTTTGACAAGTGATCCTGCTGATTGTTCTGGTGTAACTTTAATACCATAAGAACCTGTAATTACTACTTCTTCAATTTGTTTCTCTTTTGGTAAAGTATCATTTTTTGCATTTTGAGCAATCACAGCCTGTCCCGTAAAAAATAGAACTCCAGCCGTTAGTACACGTAATTTCACATTCATATTAACAAATTTTAATATTTAAGAAAGGCAAATATGTTAATAAATTTTAACAATTACAACATTTTTATTATTCTCAATACTTATTGAATTATATTACACTAAATTTAAATAATCACAACTTAATTTAATTTATTATTTGTTTAAACATAATTATTTCCACCAATAAGCAAAACATACCACATTTGTTTTTTAACATTTTTTTTATAATATAAAAAAAATTATTTATACTGATTCTAAATTAAAATTTTTAAAAAAATAATCCCACTCAAAAATGAGCGGGATTATTATATCATTTTAAGACATTATAGCAATTACTTCAATTTCTTCTTCACAGCCACTTCTTCATAAACTTCAAGAATATCGCCTTGTTCAATGTCGTTATATCCTTTAAGGTTCAATCCGCATTCGTAGCCTTTAGTCACTTCTTTTACGTCATCTTTGAAACGTTTTAAGCTTTCCAGCTCTCCTTCGAATTTAACGATGCCGTCTCTTAGCAAACGTACTTTTGACTGTCTCGTGACTTTACCGGTAAGAACCATACAACCTGCAATGGTACCTACTTTAGAAATTTTGAATACTTCTCTGATCTCTACGTTACCGATCACTTGCTCCTGAATTTCAGGAGAAAGCATTCCTTCCATCGCTTCTTTTACTTCATCGATGGCTTTGTAGATGATAGAATAGGTTCTGATTTCAATTTCTTCACGGTCTGCAAGTTCTTTTGCATTCGCACCTGCCCTTACGTTGAATCCAATGATAATGGCATCGGATGCAGCAGCTAAGTTAATATCGGACTCAGTAATCTGTCCAACCCCTGAGTGAAGGATTTTCACACTGATCTCTTCTGTTGACAATCTCTGTAACTGATCAGAAAGTGCTTCTACAGAACCATCCACGTCACCTTTAAGGATAATGTTCAGTTCCTTGAATTCACCTAAGGCAATACGTCTTCCCAATTCTTCAAGCGTTGTATGCTTTTTCGTTCTGATGGATAATTCTCTCTGAAGCTGCTCTCTCTTGTTGGCAATGGCCTTACCTTCGCTTTCATCAGCATAAACACGGAATTTATCTCCCGCAGTAGGCGCTCCGTCAAGACCCAAGATCGTGGCAGGAATTGAAGGTCCTGCTTCCGCAAGATTTTTCCCTCTTTCATCAAGCAAAGCTTTTACTTTACCATGGTTTTTACCTGCTACTACATAGTCTCCGACTTTTAGCGTTCCGGACTGTACCAACATCGTGGCTACATACCCTCTTCCTTTATCCAATGATGCTTCAATTACAACTCCGTTTGCAGAACGTGCAGGATTAGCTTTCAATTCCAGTAATTCTGCCTGTAGCAATACTTTCTCCAATAACAGATCTATATTGTTACCCATTTTTGCTGAAATTTCCTGTGCCTGAACATTTCCTCCCCACTCTTCTACAAGAACCGGCGGGTTTAAACCAGAAAGCTGCTGACGGATATTATCCGGATTCGCATTCGGCTTATCAACTTTATTGATAGCGATGATCATCGGTACTCCCGCAGCCTGTGCGTGAGAGACTGCTTCTTTAGTCTGAGGCATTACATCATCATCGGCAGCAATTACAATAATTGCAATATCCGTAATCTGCGCACCCCTTGCTCTCATCGCCGTAAAGGCTTCGTGACCAGGTGTATCCAAGAAGGTAATTCGCTGACCATTTTCCAGCTTCACGTTATAGGCTCCGATATGCTGGGTAATTCCTCCGGATTCCCCTGCGATAACGTTAGTTTTTCTGATATAATCCAACAATGAAGTTTTACCGTGGTCAACGTGCCCCATTACAGTAACTACCGGTGCTCTTGGTACTAGGTTCTCTTCATTATCGATTTCCTCATCTGCCTCTGCTTCTTCAAGATCCGCATCAGAGAATTCGATCTTATAACCAAACTCGTCTGCTACCAATAATAAGGTATCCGCTTCAAGTCTCTGGTTCATGGTAACCATTACTCCTAACGAGAAACAAGCTGAAATAACTTCTGTCGGAGACACATTCATCAAACTCGCCAATTCACCTACTGTGATGAATTCCGTTACTTTTAATGTTCTGTCTGCCGCATCAATCTCCTGCTGGCGCTCGTCCTGTTCTCTACGGAAGTTTCTTTTATCTTTTCTGTGTTTCGCAGATTTAGATTTACCTCCTTTATTGGTTAATTTCTCAAGGGTTTCCTTGATCTGGTTTTTAACTTGTTCGTCGGTCAATTCAACAGGCATGGTTCTTTGTCCCGGTCTGTTGTTTCCGAAACGGTTGCCGCCGCCCTGACCTGGTGGACGGTTGCCCTGGCCTTGCGGACGATTACCTTGGTTGTTACCAAAACGGTTGCCGCCACCCTGGCCTGGTCCACCCTGGCCTTGAGGTCGGTTTCCTTGTCCGCCTCCCTGTTGGTTATTGTTTCCAAAACGGTTGCCGCCTTGTCCACCTTGCCCTGAAGGTCGGTTTCCACCTGGGCCACCCTGACCTTGCGGACGATTACCCTGATTATTTCCGCCTTGTTGGTTATTGTTTCCACCCTGCTGGTTGTTACCGCCTGGCTTTTCAATTCTTTTTCTTTTCTTCTTAGCTCCTGCGCCCTGCTTAGGTGCAAACTGAGTCAAGTCGATTTTTTCACCAACAATTTTAGGTCCGTCAAGTTTTTGATAAACTGTTTCAATTTTTTGAGGTTCCTGAGATTCCTCTTCAGCTTTCACAGGCTCCACAGGTTTTTCTTCAGCCGGTTTGGAAACAGGTTTTTCAGCCACAGGCTTTGGAACCTCTTGTACAGGCGCTGATTTTTCCACAGGTTTTTCCTCTTCTTTTTTCTCCTCCATTTTTGGTTTGTCTTTTTTCACGGGTCTGTTTCTAGACTCGATCTGAGACAAATCTATTTTATCCAGAACTTTGAATTCCTGCTTTTCAGGAGCTGCCTTTACTTCAGGAGTAGGAGCAACTTCTTCTTTTTTCTCTTCCGCCACAGGTTGTGCCGGAGCAGGAACTTCTTCAACTTCAGGTTTTTTAGGCTCCAAGTCTATTTTACCTAAAATTTTAGTTTCCGGTTTGTTAGCTTTAGCTCTTATTACTTCAGGGGTTTTCTTTTCCTCAATCTCCAGCTTTTCTTCCGGAACTTTGGTGATCACCACCTCATGGGAAGCTTTGCGCTGTTCGCCGTCCTTGGCAAACTCAGCCTCCAATGCAGAATATGCCGCTTCTTCTAATTGAGCGTTAGGATTGCTTTCAACCTCAATGCCTTTGGCCTGTAAAAATTCTACTAACCTGGACATCGAAATGTTGAATTCCTTAACCGCTTTATTTAATCTAATTTTTGGCATCTATATTATTTACTATTTTTTTTAATTCTTAAAATTAAAGTATTTCTTTTTTACTGTTTATTAAAATTTACTTAAAAATCTTAATCCTCGAATTCTTCTCTAAGAATACGTTTTACTTCTTCAATAGTTTCCTCTTCAAGATCAACCATATTAAGCAAGCTCTCAGTTTCTTTATCTAAAACCGATTTTGCAGTTGTAAGACCTACTTTCTTAAATTCATCCAAAATCCACTGCTCGATATCGTCATTGAATTCTCTTAATTCAACATCATCATCTTCGCTGGACTCTCTGTGTACATCGATTTCGTAACCTGTCAACCAAGAAGCAAGTCTGATATTCTGACCTTGTTTACCGATTACTTTGGAAATCTCTTCAACCGGAGTATATACCAATGCATATTGCTGCTCCTCATTGATGTCAATTTTATTGATGGTAACATTTCCTAAAGCTCTCTTCACAAGAATCTCAGGGTTTTTAGACCACTGAATAACGTCGATGTTCTCATTTCTCAACTCTCTTACCACGCCATGAATTCTCGATCCTTTTACCCCTACACAGGCTCCTACCGGATCTATTCTGTCATCGTAAGCATCTACTGCAATCTTCGCTTTTTCTCCAGGAATTCTTACCGCTTTTTTAAGCATAATAGTTCCGTCCTGGATTTCAGGAATTTCCAGCTCTAATAGTTTTTCTAAGAATTTAGGTGCAGTTCTGGAAATAATAATCTGCGGTTTTGAACCTTTGAAATCTACTGTTTCAACAATAGCTCTGATATTCTCACCTTTTTTAAAGAAATCGGATGGAATCTGATTTTCTTTCGGCAAAATGAATTCGTTATCTTCATCATCAAGCAAAATTACATGCTTGTGACGGATATGATGGATTTCCCCTACTACGATCTCTCCGATCCGGTCCTTAAACTGCTCATACAACATGGCATTGTTGTGCTCCTGCAATTTTGTAGCCAAGATCTGCTTTAGCGTTAGAATATTTCTTCTTCCCAATTGGGCAACAGGAATTTCCATCGTAAAATCTTCACCTACCTCGAAAGTCGGATCGATTTTCTTAGCTTCAGAAATCTCGATTTCCAGATCATCATCCTCAGACATTTCGTCTTCCACAATAGTTTTATTCAAAAATATCTGAAAATCTCCTTTATCAGGGTTTACAATTACATCAAAATGATCATCCGAATCGTATCTTTTTCTCAAAAGTGTCTTTAGAGAATCTTCAATAATTGCCATAAGATCAATCTTACTGATCCCTTTTTCGTCTTTAAAATCACCGAAGGATTCAATCAACGCTATATTGTCCATTTACTTTTTTTCTTTTAAAATTTAATTGTTACTAATGCTTTCTTAATCTCAGAGTACGGAATTTCTTTTTCCTCCTCCACATCTACTTTTCCCTTACCGATGTCTTTCGGCTTGCGGTATCGCAGGATCAGTGTGATTTTTTCTTCATCCACTTTCGCCAATTCGCCTTCAGTTTTCGTAGTGTCATTGAGTAAAACTTCAATTTCCCTTCCGATATTCTTTGCAAATTGTCTCGGAGTTGCCAAAGGCTCGCTTAGTCCTGCAGACATTACCTGCAGGCTGAAATCATGTTCCTCACGATCCATATTGAATTCTATGGCCCGGCTTGCATCAAGGCAGTCCTGTAGAGACACCCCATTGTCACCATCTAAAATCACTGTGATGTCGTCCCCTGCAGAAAATTTCAAATCGATAAGAAATAGATCTTTTCTGGTTTCAAGGAACTCATTTAATAATTCTTCAATTCTTTTTCTAAACTCCATATACACTATAAAATCTTGATTTACTTGTACGAAAAAAGGCTTTCTTCCGAAGGCCTTCCCATGTTTTTCCGTAAATCCACTGCAAATATACAAATTTTTATTAAAAAAGCAAAATATCTTATTATCAATAGGATAAGTTATTTTGCATTTACATTAATTTGAACCTCTTTATGAGGTATTTTTATTACTTTTGTGTCTTAATTTTAAAAACATACATTTTGAATATTACTATTGTAGGAACGGGCTACGTAGGTTTGGTTACAGGAACCACTCTGGCAGAGCTTGGCAATTCGGTATACTGTGTAGATATTGATGAAAAAAAAGTAGAAGGCATGAAAAACGGCGTAGTTCCTATCTATGAGCCGAATCTCGAAGAAATGTTTTTAAGAAACATCCAGGCAGAAAGATTATATTTCACTACCGATTTAAAGGAAGCCTTGGATAAAAGTGAAGTTATTTATTTAGCCTTGCCTACTCCGCCGGGAGAAGATGGGTCTGCAGATCTTTCTTACGTCCTGAAAGTGGCCAATGATATCGGCGAAATGATGACTGAATATAAAGTAATCGTTAATAAAAGTACTGTTCCCGTAGGTACTGCCGACAGAGTACATGAAGTGATTGCTTCCAAAACCCAGATTCCTTTTGATGTAGTGTCTAACCCGGAATTTTTAAGAGAGGGTTTTGCCGTAGAAGATTCCATGAATCCGGCCAGAGTGATTGTGGGCTCGAGTTCAGACAAAGCCAAAGATATCATGGCTAAAATCTACCAGCCGTTTACCAATACCGGAATCCCGATTATTTTCATGGATGAAAAATCTTCCGAACTTACAAAATATGCAGCCAATTCATTTTTAGCGGTAAAAATCACCTTTATGAATGAGATTGCTAACTACTGCGAAAAAGTAGGTGCTGATGTGGATAAAGTAAGACTGGGAATGGGAAGTGACGATCGAATCGGTCAGCGGTTTTTATTCCCGGGCATCGGATATGGAGGCAGTTGTTTTCCAAAAGACGTCAAAGCCTTGATAAAATCCGGAAAACAGGAAGATTTCAACTTCCAGATCCTTGAAGCAACAGAAAATGTAAATATTTCTCAAAAAGTAATTTTGGTTTCAGAAATTGAAAAGTATTTCGGAGGAACCATTGAAGGAAAGAACATTGCCGTATGGGGACTGGCTTTTAAAGCAAATACAGACGATATCCGCGAAGCCTCATCACTTGATAATATTGCTTTGCTGCTTAAAAAAGGTGCTAAAATTATTGCCTACGATGCAATTGCAGAAAACAATGTCAAAAAGTTATTGGGAGACAAAATCCAATATGCAAAAAGCATGTATGAAGCCCTTGAAAATGCGGACGCTTTGCTGATCGCTACCGAATGGCCGGAATTCAAAAATCCGAATTTTGAACTGATGGCTCAGAAAATGAACAGTAAGGTTATTTTCGACGGCAGAAATATGTATCCTTTGGAAATCCCTGAACAGAACGGATTTTATTATAAGAGTATCGGACGTAAAACAATTGTAAATTAATTAGATGAAAAATATAATCATTACCGGAGGTGCCGGATTTATCGGCTCTCATGTCGTAAGAGAATTTGTAAAAAACAATCCAAGCACAACAATTATTAATTTGGATGCACTTACTTATGCCGGAAATCTCGAAAACTTAAAGGATATTGAAAATGAGCCTAATTATGTTTTTGAAAAAGCAGATATTACAAAACCTGAAGAACTACGAAAAATATTCGAAAAATATAACCCAGATGCAGTGGTACACCTTGCTGCCGAAAGCCATGTAGACCGGAGCATTACGGATCCGATGGCATTTATCAATACCAACGTCAACGGAACTGCTAATCTGCTAAATCTTTGTAAAGAGTTCTGGACATTGAATCCCGATCATACCCACGGAAGATTCCCTGATGAAAAAAGGACCAACCTTTTCTACCACGTTTCTACCGATGAGGTCTATGGAAGCCTTGGAGAAACCGGATTCTTCCTGGAAACCACCGCTTACGATCCGCAGTCGCCGTATTCGGCATCCAAAGCAGCTTCCGACCATTTAGTAAGAGCCTATGGAAATACTTACGGAATGCCGTTTATTATATCCAACTGCTCCAACAATTACGGGCCGAATCATTTTCCAGAAAAACTAATTCCTCTTTGTATTTCAAACATCATTAATGAAAGGCCTTTACCGATCTATGGTGACGGGAAATATACGAGAGACTGGTTATTTGTAATCGATCACGCAAAAGGAATTCAACAGATTTTCAACGAAGCCAGAACAGGGGAAACCTATAATATCGGCGGATTCAACGAATGGCAAAATATTGATCTGGTAAAAGAACTTATCAAGCAGATGGATGCCAAACTGGGAAGACCGGAAGGTTATTCTGAAAAACTGATTACTTTTGTAAAGGATCGTCCAGGCCATGATAAACGGTATGCTATCGATGCCACCAAGCTGAATAAAGATCTGGGATGGAAACCGTCGGTAACATTTGAGGAAGGTTTAGGAAAAACCATCGACTGGTATCTTGAAAATAAAGAATGGCTTGAACATGTAACGAGCGGGGATTATCAGAAGTACTACGAAAAACAATACAATTAATACAACACAAAAAATAGATGAAAGGTATAATTTTAGCCGGAGGTTCCGGAACAAGACTTTACCCTCTTACCATAGCCGTAAGCAAGCAATTGATGCCTGTTTATGACAAGCCGATGATTTACTATCCGCTATCCACTTTATTACTGGCAGGCATTAAAGATATTTTAATTATCACAACGCCGCATGATCAGCCGGGATTCGTCAAATTATTAGGAGACGGCTCACAGATTGGCTGCAACATCGAGTATATAGTTCAGCCAAGTCCGGATGGATTAGCACAGGCATTCATTCTAGGCGATCAATTCATAGGAAACGATGCCGCGGCACTGGTGTTGGGGGATAATATATTTTACGGCTCAGAAATGGGAACATTGCTTAAAAATAAAACCAATCCGGAAGGAGGTGTCGTTTTTGCCTATCACGTCTCAGATCCTGAGCGGTATGGGGTGGTGGAATTTGATGATGATTTCAAAGCCGTTTCCATTGAGGAAAAACCTTTACAGCCTAAATCCAATTACGCAGTTCCGGGATTATATTTTTATGACAACAATGTAGTGGAAATTGCCAAAAACATCAAGCCTTCTCCACGAGGCGAGCTTGAAATTACCGACGTAAACAATGTATACCTGCAAAACGGGAAACTCGAAGTAGGTGTTTTGGACAGAGGAACAGCATGGCTTGATACCGGCACTTTCGATTCTTTAAATGATGCTTCTGAATTTGTGCGTGTGATTGAAAAAAGACAAGGTTTTAAGGTTGGATGTATTGAGGAAATTGCTTTCAGGAATAAATTCATTGATGAAGAGAAATTACTGGAAACTGCTGCGAAATATGGCAAAAGCGGCTATGGTGAATATCTGAAACAGCTGGTAAACAAATAAACTATGAATGGTCTGGCATCAATCGGACCGTTAGTTTTATGATTAACCGTTTTTATGACAGATTGATATATCTGCAGAATTTTTCATTCATGAAATAATCTTCAGAAAAGAGAATTATGAATACATTAAATAGTATAAATTTTCACTAAATTTTGCACAGATGACTGAACCACAACAGAAGTGGACCGAAACTATTGAAACCCACCATTCTTTATTCGATCTGAAATTAAAGGAAGTATGGCGGTATAAAGATCTTGTTTACATGTTTGTAAAAAGAGATTTTGTATCCAGCTTTAAGCAAACTATCTTAGGCCCGATCTGGTTTTTTATAAATCCTATTTTAACAACCATTGTTTACTTGGTTGTTTTTGGAAAAATAGCTAATCTTCCTACAGATGGGGCTCCACCCCTACTTTTTTATTTAGCAGGAGTAACACTTTGGAATTATTTCTCCTCTTGTTTATTAGGAACCTCCTCTACTTTTGTAGGAAATGCAGGTATCTTCGGTAAAGTCTATTTCCCAAGATTGGTAACTCCGATCTCTATTGTTATTTCCAACCTCATGCGTTTCGGGGTACAGTTTTTACTTTTTATCATCGGCTGGTCATATTATCTATCAAAAGGGGAAGTACACCCGAATATCTGGGTGCTGGCTACTCCTTTTTTAATACTTTTAATGGCATTGTTCGCTCTGGGAGTAGGAATGATATTTTCTTCGCTTACAACAAAATATAAGGATCTGAACATGCTTCTCGGGTTTGGGGTAAGTTTATATATGTATGCAACGCCAGTAATATATCCGACATCAGCATTACCTGGTTTTTTTAAAAAACTCTCATGTTACAATCCTCTAACAGGTGTTTTTGAATGTTTTAAATATGCATGGTTTGGTGTTGGGGATTTTTCACCATTGATGTTGGTAATAAGTTCGATCATAATACTCTTGTTATTAATTATAGGCGTTGTTATTTTCAACAAGATTGAAAAATCTTTTATGGACACAGTTTAAAAATTTATAATTCTCTTAAAAATACAATATGCTGGCTTTAAAAGCAGAAAATATATCCAAACAATACCGTCTCGGTCAGGTCGGAACAGGAACTTTATCTCATGACCTTAACAGATTCTGGTATAAGATGAGAGGTAAAGAAGATCCTTATTTAAAAATTGGTGAAGCAAATGACAGAACCCAGAAAGGAACTTCAGAATATGTATGGTCGTTGCGTGATATTAACTTTGAAATTGAACAGGGTGATGCCGTAGGAATTATCGGAAGAAACGGAGCCGGAAAGTCTACTCTTTTAAAGCTTTTAAGTAAAGTAACCAAACCTACGACCGGAAAGATTTTTACCAACGGCAGGATAGCTTCTTTACTGGAAGTGGGAACGGGTTTTCACCCGGAAATGACAGGTCGTGAAAATGTTTTTCTGAACGGAGCGATCCTTGGAATGACCCGAAAGGAAATTTCCAGGAAATTTGATGAGATCGTAGACTTTTCAGGTGTTGAAAGATATATTGATACGCCTGTAAAAAGATATTCTTCAGGAATGTATGTACGTCTTGCTTTTGCCGTTGCTGCCCACCTTGAATCTGAAATCCTGATTGTAGATGAGGTTTTGGCGGTTGGAGATGCTGATTTTCAAAAGAAATGTTTGGGAAAAATGGGAGATGTTACTAAAGGTGAAGGAAGAACAATTCTTTTTGTGAGCCATAATATGACTGCCATCAAAGAACTCTGTAATTCAGGTATACTGCTTAATCAGGGACAGTTGGCGTATAGTGGGAATATATTGGATACGATAGTGGAATATCAGAAAAATTCTGAAATCCAGAGCAAATATATGCATAATGGTCCTATTGAAACAGCCATGGGCAATGAAAACATAAGAATTCTCGAATTTTCCGCTGTTCCCAAAAGAGGAGAATTAATAGATATTGAATCCGGAATATCTGTAAAACTAAGATTTATAAATTTCAAAGCCGGAATCAATCTGGATGCAACTTTCGAGCTCAGAACGTACGAGGAAGTGCCGGTATTCCATACAGGAGTTCTTATTACAACAGACAACGATTCAGAAGCAAAAGAATATTGTGTGGAATTTGATCTTCCTAGACATTTTCTCAATGCAGGAAATTATTATTTTAAATTAATTTTCGGTAAAGATCAGCGAATCCCATTGTATACCGTACCCAATATAATAGGGTTTGAGGTGGAAAATATCAGACTGGGTAAAAATATGAGTATTTCTCCAGGAATTATCAGGCCTGATTTTGATTTTAAAATATCTTAAGATGATTCCAAGAATAATTAATCTTCCAAAAATTTTAGATAAAAGAGGAAATCTTTCTTTTTTTGAACATCCTAACCAGCTTCCCTTCGAGATTGCAAGAACATATTGGATCTATGATGTTCCGGGAGGCGAATCCAGAGGAAGCCATGCATTTAAACAACAGCAGGAGTTCATCATTGCTCTTTCAGGAAGCTTTGACGTTATTATACATAACGGAAAAGAAGAAAAGAAATTCTCTCTGAACAGATCCTATTACGGACTATATATACCCAATATGTACTGGAGGAAATTAGAAAATTTCTCCACCAATTCGTTAGCGCTTATTGTTTCCGACCAAACTTATAATGAAAGTGATTATATCAGAGATTTTGATGAATTTAAAAAGTTAGCCCATGAAAAATAGATTGTCGGTATTTGACTGCAGTGTGATAGACCTGGGTAAAATTGGTTTTGATGAAGGAAATCTTACTGTGGTAGAAAATAATTCAAGCTTTCCCTTTCATATAAAGAGGGTTTTTTATCTTTACGATATTGCAGGCGGCGAAAGCAGAGGGGCGCATTCCCATAAAGAGTGCCATCAGTTTCTGATTGCAGCCAGTGGAAGTTTTGAAGTTTCACTGGATGATGGAAAATTTAAAAGGCAGGTTTTTCTTAACCGTCCTGATATTGGATTACATATTCCTCCCGGGATCTGGGCCTCCGAAATTAATTTTTCTTCAGGAGCGATATGCCTGGTTCTGGCTTCACATCATTATAACCAGCTTGATTATGTAAGGGATTATACCACTTATCTAAAAATACAAAATGAAATATAAAATTCATACCCTTGCAGATGTCCAAACAGAAAATATTGGAGAAGATACTGTAATATGGCAGTTTTGCATCATCTTAAAAGAAGCTGCAATTGGAAAAAACTGCAATATTAATTGTCATGTTTTCATAGAAAATGATGTAATTATTGGCGATAATGTTACAATAAAACCCGGAGTTCAGGTCTGGGACGGTGTAACCCTCGAGGACAATGTATTTATAGGGCCTAACGTTACTTTCACCAATGATCTGTTCCCACGTTCCAAGCAATATCCATCGGAATTCAGCAGAACGCTTATCAGGCAGGGAGCTTCAATAGGTGCCAATGCTACCATTATTGCAGGAAATACCATTGGAGAAAATGCTCTGATCGGCGCTGGCAGCGTGGTGACAAAAGATGTGCCGGCAAATGAAGTTTGGGCAGGTAATCCAGCGAAATTCCTGAGGAAAATAATTTGACTTAAACACAAAAATGAAGAAAAAAAATTACTCTGATTACCTTTTAATACTTGTTGTAGAAATAATTGTTTTTATAAAATTTTATATCAACAGAAATTATTTCTTTGATGATACACTTATCTACGCCAGATACATTAAAAATTTTGCTAAAGGCCAGGGTTTGGTTTATAATAAAGGAGATTATTTCAATGGTCTGACATCTCCACTATTTACTTATATAAACCTTGCAATAAATTCTGTATTTCAGATTAAGAACCAGATCCTGCTCAATAATGGCATAGGATACTTTTTTATCAGTGCTTCAATCATTCTAATATATCTTATATTAAAAAGCCTCCGATATAGTTTTGCAAGTATTGCCTCCATCCTGGTTTTATACTCCTTAAGTAATATTTATTTATTTTTAGGGATGGAAACCGGTTTATATCTGTTCCTTATATTTTTACTGTATTATTTTTACCTTAAAGAGAAATTTTTATCTTACTTTATTGCTGCAGCATTGCTTCTCATCACGAGGACCGAAGGAATCTTCTTCATTATTCCAACAGTTTTTCTTTTTTTCTGCGAACGAAAAAAATTAAAAAAGGAGTTTTTTCTCTATAGTGTTTTATCACTTCTTATTTTGACAATACACTATGGTTTCAACTTTTTTTATTACGGTAATATTCTTCCCGACTCTTCCAAAGCAAAAATTTACCATGGTATTTCCCACTATTGGGGAAACCGGACCAACTTTATAAACGGGACTTTAGAGCTTATTACTTATGACTATAAAAATCGTCATCTGTTTAGCCTGCCACTCAGATACTTATATTATCTTATTTTAATATTTATTCCCATATCCATTCTATTTAAGAAAAAAAATTCATTTGATTACTTTCTCATTATATCAAATCTATTATTACTTTCATTTTATCTCTATTTTAACGTTCCTTTATACACTTGGTATATAGCCCCGATAATTTTCACAAAAATATATTTTACGGTAATGGGGTTAGAATATTTTACAGATAAAATATTTAATGCGAAAAAAGACAGAACGAATCTAATTTTTGTGGGAGTTTTATTATTTTTTGTCTCCTTTTTATTAAATTACAACAATAAATACATCAACTTTCACGGTCGCGAAAATATGCAGAGGGAAAGAGATTATATTCGGATTTCCAAATGGATTAATGCAAACACCCGTGCGGATGAAAGTATAGGAACAGCAGAGATCGGTATTATCGGATATTACACAGACAGAAAAATGATTGACCTTTGCGGGCTGATTTCCAAAGATAATGCCTACTATTTATCCAAAAGAGATTTAGACTCATGGATAATGAAATATAAGCCGGATTATATTTTGTTTCATGATCCCAAATGGATGATTGAAGCAGACATTCCGTCACACCATAAAAATTATTCTCTTGTAGAAGGCTTTAATTTTAAGGGTTATAAAATGTATAAAAAGTCAAATAATTATTAAATTCTAATTTATAGCAGTGATTAAATTCTTAGATCTCCAAAAAATAAATAAGCTGCATCAAGATGAAATTGAAGCTCAGCTTTTAGAAGTTTTCCGTTCGGGATGGTATTTACTGGGTGAGAAGACGAAAATTTTCGAAACCCATCTTTCTTCATATACCGGGACAGCTCATGCAATTGGAGTCGCTAACGGTCTAGATGCGCTCCGGCTTATTTTACGGGCTTATATCGAACTCGGAATCATGAAAGCAGGAGATGAAATCCTTGTGCCATCCAATACATATATTGCTTCTATTTTAGCCATTTCAGACAACGGACTGATTCCTGTTTTGGTAGAACCAGATCTCAATAATTACAATATCGATATAAAAGGAATTAAAGAAAAGGTAACGGCCAAAACAAAAGGGATTTTACTCGTACATTTATACGGAAGAACTGTTTTTTCTCAAGAACTGAAAAACCTGGCCGAGACTCACAATTTAAAGATCATTGAAGATAATGCCCAGGCAATCGGCGCGGAATGGAACGGAAAAAGAACAGGGAATTTGGGAGACGCTGCTGGCTTCAGCTTTTACCCCGGGAAAAACTTAGGGGCTCTGGGAGATGCGGGAGCAGTAACCACAAATGATGAAGATCTGGCGAAAACGATCAGAGCTTTAGCAAACTATGGGTCTAACCAGAAATACGTAAATATTTATCAGGGACTAAATTCCAGGCTGGATGAAATTCAGGCGGTCGTACTGGATGTTAAATTAAAATATATCGACAAAGAAAATAA
The DNA here is from genome assembly GCF_030818695.1 of Chryseobacterium sp. SORGH_AS_0447. Taxonomy (NCBI): domain Bacteria; kingdom Pseudomonadati; phylum Bacteroidota; class Flavobacteriia; order Flavobacteriales; family Weeksellaceae; genus Chryseobacterium; species Chryseobacterium sp. SORGH_AS_0447. The sequence continues at coordinate 73,699 of NZ_JAUTAR010000001.1, forward strand.
TATCCGGAGACAAATTGCCAAGCGTTTCATCAGCGGAATTAAGAATCCGTCTGTCGTCCTTCCTGAAAATCCTCAAGATGAAAAGGAGCACGTATGGCATGTTTTCGTGATCCGTTCGGAAAAAAGAGACGAACTGCAGACGTATCTTTTGGAAAACGGCATCCAGACACTAATCCACTACCCTATTCCGCCGCATCATCAGGAAGCTTATAAAGAGTGGAACAATTTATCATTTCCGGTCAGTGAAAAAATCCATAAAGAAGTATTGAGCCTGCCGATCAGTCCTGTGATGACTGAGGAGGAAATTAACATTATTATTGATTGCTTAAATCAATTTCAATAAATTTAAAAAATGGCTGTTAATCTAAAAGAAGCTGAATAATAAGCACATGCGATCAAAACCTTTCACGCAAAATTCTAATGTAATAAATGATTACCAATAAAAAACTTAAGAATATAGATAAGATTCTGAAAATGAATCTTGAGCTTGCTCTTAAAGAAAAGAACTTTGATTTAGCTTTAAGATTAATAGAATTGTCTGCCCATTTACAATATAATTACTCTTTTCAAGATACCCTGTATGATAAGACACTTGAAGATGCATTAAAACAAATTGCCAATTTCCTTTTTGAAACCAAAGAAATCGATGCCGATGAACATACGGTGATGTTTTATGATTTTTTCGGATATGACAACAGAGGTCTTACCCAACAATATCTCAGGGCCTTAAAAAAGCTTAATAAAAGAATCATACTCGTTTTTGAAAATAAAGAAAGGCATTATAAGAATGAAGCCATATTATCCGAAATACAGGATTACGGAAACAAGTCGGTCTGTTATCTAAAAGGAGCCAACAGAATTGAAAGGGCCAGGGATCTTTTAAGTATTATATCGGAAGAAAAGCCAAAGCATATTTTAATGCATTTAATTCCCTGGGATTCTATAGCTTATATGGCTTTTTACAAAATATCGGGCATTAAAAGATATCAGATAAATTTAACAGATCATGCCTTCTGGCTTGGAGTTGATATTACGGATGTTAATATTGAATTTCGTTCATATGGGCTGAATTTATCGGAGCAGCTAAGAAATATTCCTGCTGAAAAAAATAAAATACTGCCCTACTACCCCATTTTGTCTGCGGTAGAGTTTCAGGGTTTTGATTTTGATGTAAAGGGAAAGAAAATAATATTTTCGGGAAGTACCTATTATAAAGTCTTGGGGGACGGACTAGAATTTTTCAAAACTATTTCAAAACTGCTGCAACTGGATGAAAATCTAATTTTTATATTTGCAGGCAGTGGTAACGGCAATGCTATACAGGAATTTATAAAGAAGAACAACTTGGAACACAGGTTTTTCTTAATAGGAGACCGATATGATCTGTATGAAATTATGAAAAGAATAGACTATTACATTTCCACTTTTCCCTTTACAGGTGCATTGATGACTCAAACGGCTGTTGCTGCAGGAAAACCTGTTTTTGCTTATGTAAATCCGAAAAGCTTATTTAATGATCTTAAAGATCTGTTCTATAAAACAGAAGAATTTCAAAACATTGATAGTACAGAAAAATTAATTGAGACTTTTTCTGAGGTTCACAGGCAGGAAACCGTACGGAATTTTTCAGAAGATCCCATTATTACGGAAGAATCTTTTGCTGAAGTCTTACATGATATATTAAATGATAAAAATCCGCTGGAATTTTTAGGAAAGAGAGAAAAAGTTTTTAATTCTTACAAATCATTTAATTCATTAATGATTGAATCGGAAAATCTCTATAATCCTGCTTACGAAAAGACAGTTAATATTTATTTATCCCATTGGGAAAAATTTAAAATAATCCCGGCTTACAGGTCTCAGCAATATAAAAAACTCTTTAAAGAGAATAAAATTCAATTCCTAAAAACTTTATATTATCAATTAACCAATAAAATATGAGTTTTTTAAAAAAAAATATAATCCGGTTTTTATACAAAGTTTTACATTCTGGCGCTTACAAAATCTATAAGCAGGATAAAGACAATGCCTGGGCGAAAGCCAGCTTCAAAAATTTTGGATTAAACTCCAATCTTCCGGATACTCATTGGATAAAAAATCCTCAATATATTTCAATCGGTAAAAATTTCAGCTCTTTATTTAATTTAAGGCTGGAGGCCTGGGATCATTTCCAAGGGGAGAACTTCATTCCGGAAATTAGTATAGGAGACAACGTTATTTTTAACTCTGACATTCATATTGGGGGTATTAATAAAATTACCATTGGAAACAATGTATTAATGGCCAGCAGAATATATATATCGGATCATTCCCACGGCAATATCAGCAGTGAAGACCTGAAATGTATTCCATGTGCAAGGCCGCTGTACTCCAAAGGTCCGGTAGTAATTGAAGATAACGTCTGGATTGGTGAAGGAGTATGTATTCTTCCAGGTGTCACAATTGGTGAAAATTCCATTATCGGAGCTAATTCGGTAGTTAATAAAAGTTTTCCTAAAAATTCAGTAATTGCAGGAATTCCTGCAAAACTAATCAGAACACTATAAATATGAAAAAAATAAAGCCGCTTGCCTTTTATCTCCCTCAGTATCATCCTATTCCTGAGAATGATGAATGGTGGGGCAAAGGATTTACAGAATGGACGAACGTAGGAAAGGCCAAACCTCTCTTTGAAGGGCACGAACAGCCTCTTTGTCCGGGTGAACTCGGATATTATGATCTTCGTGTGCCGGAAGTAAGAGAGCAGCAGGCACAAATGGCAAAAGATTATGGGGTATATGGGTTTATCTATTATCATTACTGGTTCGGCAATGGCAAACAGCTTCTTGAGCGCATTGCGAATGAAGTTCTGGAGTCGGGAAAACCTGACTTTCCATTTTGTTTCTGCTGGGCAAACGAAACCTGGTCCGGCAGATGGCATGGCCTTGATAAAAAAATCCTGGCTGAACAGATTTATCCTTCGCAGGAAGACCTGGCAGACCATTTCAACTATCTTTTACCTTTTTTTAAAGATAGAAGATACATAAAAGTAGATGGAAAACCGGTGCTCGTAATATATGACCCTTCTGACCTTGATGAAAAAGCTCCGGATTACCTTTCGAAATTCAGAACCTTAGCCAAAGAAAACGGATTTGACGATCTTTACATTATGGCAAGTAATAAACAGCCTGATCATCTGGACTACAGACAGATGGGCTATGACGGGAAAATTTCCCATGCATTTCAGAAGGCATGGATCCCGTACATACAAAAGAGAGAATATATTTCCAGTGCTGATTATTACAAAAAAAGAATAAAAGGAATTTTAGGGATAAAAGAAAAGCATACCCCAAAGGTAAATAGACAAGATATAACAGCTATTGCTGACGAAATGCAATTCATTAATGCTAATGTAGAAACTTTTCCGATGGTACTGTCCAATTGGGACAATACACCCAGAAGCGGATATAATGGTGTTATCCTAACGAATAACAGCCCTTTGATTTTTCGCAGACAGCTTCATAAAGCAGTTGATTTTTTAGAAAAAGAAAATCACTCCGAACCCTTTCTTATCTTAAAATCCTGGAATGAATGGGCGGAAGGCAATATCCTGGAACCTGATCTTAAAAATGGCTTTTCATATATAGAAGAAGTTAAGCAAATTATAAAAGGCTAAGTTTGATGAATACTCCTTTAATTTCTATCATTATTCCCGCTTATAACCAGGCACCTTATCTTGATGAGTGCTTACAGTCTGTTCATAGGCAAACTTTTACCAATTGGGAATGTATAGTTGTAGATGACGGCTCAATGGATGATACGGAAAGCATCGTGCAAAATTGGGTAAAAAAAGACCGTAAATTTAAATATTATAAAAAACAAAACGGAGGTGTTTCAGCAGCAAGGAATCTCGGAATTAAAGAAGCAAAAGGAAAATGGATACTTCTTCTTGACGGAGACGATAAAATTGAAAGTAAATACTTAGATTTTGCCTCAAAACATTTTGACAAAAATGTTGATATAATCTATTGTAATGCTCAATATTTCGGGCTCCGAAATGATGAATTTATATTGGAAGATTTCGAAACACCTAAGATGTTGCTTGAAAATCAGATTTTTTGTTCTGCATTTTTTAAAAAGGATGACTGGGAAAAGGTAGGAGGCTTTGACGAATCTATGCAGCAAGGTTATGAAGACTGGGACTTTTGGCTGTCGATAATTTCTTTTAAAGAAGAAAAAATAAATATTCTAAAGCTCGATTATCTGGGATTTTTTTACAGAATAAAAGAAGTATCCAGAAACACAGAAGCAATGAAAAACAGCGACGAAGTAATCCGTAATTATTTATATCAGAAATATCAGCATTTATATCTAAAGAATATTACAGCGTTTAAAAATATTCTCCACGAAAACCAAAAATTAAAAAAAGAAAATAGCCATCTGAAAAATATATTGAATGGTAAAAGGTATGCGCTAGCAAATAAAATTTTTAAATTTTTTAGATTATGACCGTCTCGATAGCTTTATGTACTTATAATGGCGAAAAATATTTGTCTGAGCAATTAGATTCCATAATGAATCAAAGTATTTTGCCGGACGAAATTATTATCTGTGATGACGGCTCAAAAGATGCTACCGTTGAAATTTTGAACTCTTATTATAAAAAATATCCCGATACCTTTAAAATTTTTACAAACGAAACGAATTTAGGCTATACTAAAAATTTTGAAAAAGCCATCAATCTTTGTTCTAAGGACCTCATCATTATGAGTGATCAGGACGACATCTGGAAAGTAGACAAAATAAAAAAAACACTCAGATTCTTTGAAACCCATCCCGAATTCGATGCGGTCTTTAATGATCTTGAAATTGTAGACAATAATAAAAATACTCTGGAACCTTCATATCTTGGCTGGAAAAATATTTCCTATGATTATATAACCCAACAGATAAAAGAAAAAGAGCTCTTGATATCCCTTCTGGAAAAAGGATGTTTTGTATTGGGATGTGCTCTTGCGGTAAAACGGAAGACGTTTGCCGATTATAATCTTACGAATTTCTCAGAAGGACATGATTATTTTATTGCCAAGAGGCTTGGTTTTAAAAATAAATTAGGTTTTATTGCGGAGACTTTATCTTTTTACAGACAGCATCCTGAGCAGGTTTGCGGGCTTAATACTCAGGGAACAGAAAAAAAAGATATACATTCAGTAAATATTTCAGAACAAAAAATAAAATTTAAAGAACTGGTCTGGCCGTTTATCTCTGCAGTAAAAGAAGGTAAAGAATTCTATCCGCATGAGGATATTAAAAAAACCGAATTATATTTAAAATTTAAATTTAATAGAAATAAATACTTAAAATCACTGAATTTCTTAGATCGGAAAATATATATTTTTCAGTGTATCAGATACCACTATTTAGATCTTAGACCGGCAGATTTATTTATTATTTAGAAACACCCGTATGAAAGTAAGCGTATGCATAACAACCTATAATAAAGAAAAATACATTGAGAGAACGTTACTCAGTGCTTTAAATCAATCTGCAGATTTTGAATATGAAATTATAATATCTGATGATAATTCAAAGGATTCTACGGTTTCTGTAATTCAAAAGATTATTAATACACACCCTAAAGGAAATATCATACAGCTTTACCAACAGCCCAAAAATCTTACGGTAAATCCCAATATGTTATTTGTCTTTTCAAAATGTAGAGGTAAATATATTGCAATGCTTGATGGTGATGATCAATGGATTGATGATAAAAAACTACAGAAACAATTTGATTTTCTGGAAAAAAATCAGGATTTCAGTGCAGTAGGAACAGATTCTCATATTGTTTATCTGGATTCCGGAAAAACAGAAAATTTTTCTAATTTTCCCGATAAAGAAATGTCGATCAATGATTTATTAGAAATAAGGTATTTTCAGACGTCAACATTTTTTTTTAAAAAAGATATCTTACAGGATAATTTCCCAATCCATATTAATGCAAATGACAGATGTCTCTTCCTTTTGGCAGGGTGCTTCGGCAAGGTGAAGGTTTTAAAAGATATTACTTGCAATCATTTCAAATATGACGAGAGCCTTTCTGTAAATTTAAAATACGAAGATGTAAAATCTGACTTTAATATGTATCCTTTTATTACAAAACTCAGTAATAAAATTAATAAAATAGAATTTAAAAGATATCTTTATTACACACTGATGGCTTATCCGAGTATCGTTTCAAAAGCAGATTTTCATAAAGCAAGCAGAGGCTACTTTCTATACAACATCTTATCAAAATTTTCTCTAAATCCTAAAAAACTTTATGCTGTCATAAAATGGACCAGATACACTATTAAGCAGAAATATGAAATTAAAATAGAAAACAATAATTTTGTTTAACTGATAAAAGGACACTGGAATCTGATGATAACAAAGCCCGAATAGCCTCTATATATGAAAAACACGTTGAAAAAGCATGTACATCATCCTTGTAAAGTTTATTTTTATGAAAATTCAAACAATTTCTTTACCGGGATTGATGCATATGAATCTTTAAAGATTCTGGCTGAAAAATATATTTAAATTTAAACACAAATGCCTAAAATTTACTTTATTATCATTACTTACAACGCCATGAAATGGGCTGAGAAATGTTTTAGTAGTCTGAGACAGTCTTCTGTACCCGTTCATTGTATTGTTGTTGATAATGGTTCTACGGATAGTACTCAGGAATATATTACCACTCATTTTCCAGAAGTAGAATTTATACAGTCTAGGGAAAATCTGGGATTTGGGAAAGCCAACAATATCGGTATTGAAAAAGCCTATATCGCAGGTGCAGATTTTTTTTATCTCATGAATCAGGATGCCTGGATCTATGAGGACAGCGTTGAAAAATTATTAGATGTTTATCAATCACATCCTAATCAAAAAGAAATTGGTATTCTCAGCCCTATGCATATCGATGGTACAGAAGAAAAACTTGATATTTTTCTAGATAAATATATTGCGCATAATTTTGAAACCCGACTGATTTCGGATCTTTATTTCCAGAGCCTCAAGCTCTTTTATGAGGTAAAGTTCATTAATGCAGCACATTGGTTACTCCCAAAAGAAACAATCAAAACTGTCGGAGGTTTTAATCCATATTTTTTTCATTATGGAGAAGATGCGGAGTATGTAAACCGGATCCTTTTTCATAGAAAGAAAACCTTTTTGATTCCAGGAAGTAAAGTTGTGCATGACGGAAAACAGTCTCTGTCAAAAGTAGATTATTCGAAGTATCAGGATCTTAGGATTGAAACCAATATAATGAATCCATTATTGCCCAATGCTATACAATCGGAAAAAAAAGCACTTAAACAGAGTATGCTTAAAAACATGCTTACTGGAAAAATAAATATCTACAAGAAATTGTATGTGAAATATAGAAAAATCGTCCTTGAAGAAAAAAAACTATTGGAGATTAGACAGACGGTGGAAAAGAAAGGACCTTCTTTTCTCAACATTAATATAAATAATTGGCATTATAACACTGAAAACGATTAATAAAATTATTTTAGAAAGAAAACTGTTTGCTCATTAATACACAAATTAATAAATTTCAGTTTGTAAGTAAAGCTGAAAATATCAGTTATTTATACAAATAGTTGTAATCTGAATTAACAAAAAGAGAGATTTAAATAAAAAATAGTTGGAAAATATAATATACGGCTTAACGTATATAAAATATTTTCTTTGTAAAAAATAAGTAGATCAGCAAAAAAATTATATGTGTGGAATAGCCGGAATCATTGCCAATAACGCAAAAAATTATCAGGAAGAACTTAAAAAAATGACGGATGCGATTGCGCATCGCGGACCGGATTCTGCACATCATGAGTTTTATGAAAATGCAGCTTTAGGACATCGAAGGCTATCCATCATTGATCTTTCAGAAAACGGGAAGCAGCCGATGTTTTCCGGTACAAAAAATGAATGCATTATTTTAAACGGCGAAATATACGGTTACCAAAAAATAAAAGCACAATATCCCGAATATCCGTACCGCGGAAGTTCTGATACCGAAGTCATTCTGGCGATGTATCAGCGGAAACAGGAAAATCTGATCCATGATCTTCCTGGAATGTTTGCTTTTGCCATCTGGAATAACGAAAAGCAAGAGTTATTTTGTGCCAGGGACCGTTTCGGGGAAAAACCCTTTTATTATGCCGTCGGAAGCAATAACGAATTTATCTTTGCCTCTGAGATCAAAGCTATCCTAGCATCAGGGCTGATCCGCCCGAAAGTAAGCACAGACGCACTTTCGCATTATCTTCAGCATGGGTATGTAAATACTTATCAGAGTATTTATGAAAATATTTATTCGTTGCCTCCTGCCCATCAGCTGATTTGGAAAGACGGAAAAATAACTGTTTCAAGATACTACAGCCTTCCCAAAAAAGACAAAATGATCAGCTTATCCGATGCAAAAGAGGAATTTACTCATCTTCTGAAAAATGCGGTGAAAAAACAGCTGGTTGCCGATGTTGAAGTAGGTAGCTTCTTAAGCGGAGGCCTGGATTCTTCTTCCATTGTTGCTCTGGTTTCCGAATTTTTACCGAAACAGACGACTATCAGTTTTGGCTATGACCATCAGGACAGCGAATTGAAATTTGCTAAAGAAATTGCCGAAAAATACAGAACCAACCATATTGAAGTTCATGAGAAAAAAGAAGATCTTGCAACTTCTTTACTGAAGATCTCTCCGTTTTTTGATGAACCTTTTTCCGATATCTCCTTTATCCCACATTTTGAAATTTGCAGGAATGCAAGGAAAAATCTTACCGTTGTTTTATCGGGTGATGCCGGCGACGAATTGTTTGGCGGCTATAATTTTTACAGAGTAGAAAATCAGCTGAAGAACCATTTCAGTTATAAAAATATTATCGCTCAGTTCGGATTAAGTTTATACCAGAAGGTAAAACCCATCTCTTTTGTCTCCCAAAAGAATTTAAATCATAAAAACATCCTGAATTTTCACCAGAATTTTGTGCGGAACGCCTTCAATACTGAAGAGCGGCTGGCGTTAGGTATTTCTTCACATTACGAACAGTCCTACAGTTTTGTTCCGGATCCGGATTCTTTAAATGATATCATGAGGTATGATCTTGAAACCTATGTCCCGGCCAATATGATGGTAAAATCCGACCGGATGGCAATGGCCAATTCTCTGGAAGTACGGACACCTTTCCTAGATATCGATTTTGCAGAATTCTGTATTCAGCTTCCTGAACAGCTTAAACTGAATAACGATCATGATAAAATTATTCTTCGTGAGGCCATGGGAGGCTATTGGACAGAGACAATCAGAAAACGGAACAAACAAGGTTTCGGAATGAGCATCAAAAGTTGGTTTGAAGAAGAAAATCTTATCAATTTATCCGATGAGTTACTGAAAAACAAAAATCAGAAAATCTTTAATTATATAGATTTTAAAGCCACCCAGCAATTTTTAAATAAAGATCATAAGCACTGGAACCTTTTACAATTGGCGCTTTGGGCACATCATAATCAAAGTTTTTTATAACTCCTGATATGGTCAATTTTGTTCATAATATATACACCCTCAATGAAACTGAATAATCTGCAAACTTTAAGAGCAATATCGGCATTGCTGGTCTGTTGCTTTCATTTTCGGGATTATCTTAATTTTCAGGATCTGAAATTAGGGGATTTTTTATTTAAAAAAGGAAGTATAGGCGTTCCCATTTTTTTTGTCATCAGTGGTTTTATTATGGTTTATACTACGAAAAAAATGGAATTTAAAGGCAATATGCTGAAGCAGATTCTTATTTTCTATAAAAGGAGGATCGTCAGAATCGTACCTCTTTATTATTTGCTTACGTTTTTATGGATGGCCATGGGCGGTAGCCTCCTGCTCTATTTTACAGATAAAGATTTGTACTCCCGGCTAATTCATTCTTTATTATTTATACCGCAGAAAAATGTATTTCCTATCCTTTATCTTGGCTGGTCGCTAAATTATGAGATCTTTTTTTATCTTGTTTTTGGTTTATCATTGTTTTTCAGGCAATACAGATATTTTTTCATCATCATATTTTTCATCATAATGATTATATTAGGAAAGGTATTTCAATTTGAAAGTGGGTATGCCAATATGATAACCAGTTCGCTTAATCTTTATTTTATAATAGGAATTGTATTTTCACTTCTGCTGGAAAAGTTTTCAGTTCCTAAAAAATGGGCGATTCCTTTATCCATCACCGGTATTTTTTGTTTTGTCCTGTATCTGCTCGATTTCATTTCAACGGATCACGAACTTCTGATACTTTTAATTGTGGGCCTTTTCGTATTTTCATTTTTACTTTTTGATTACACTTTTCATTTCAAAGGCAAAAAAAACTTTGTTTTTTTAGGGGATATCTCTTATTCGCTGTACCTTTCGCACCCGTTTGTAGAGATCTTTTTGCGAAGGTTTAAAGTAGATGGTTATCTGAATATTCCTTACTTTGTCCTGAAAATTATATCAGTAATTATTTTAGCAGCTTTCCTATATCATTTTGTAGAGAAAAAAATAACTGAGTATTTAAAACAAAAATTAAAAGTATGAACCAAGAAATCTCAGTAATCATTCCGGTATATAACGCAGGCCTTTTTTTGGAAAAGGCTGTGTACTCTGCTGTTGATTTTGATGAAGTGAAAGAAATTATCCTGATCGAAGACCAATCAACCGACAATTCGCTGGAAATCTGCCAGAATTTAGCATTAATCAATCCGAAAATAAAACTTTTTCAACATCCTGACAAAGGAAACCATGGTGCCGGTGCTACCCGTAATCTGGGAATTGAGAAAGCAACCGGGCTTTTTATCAGCTTCCTGGATGCAGATGATTATTATCTTCCGAACCGTTTTGATGCAGAGAAAGAGCTTTTGGATTATGAGAAAATCGAGGGAACCTTCGGAGCATTGGGCGTAGAATATATTACAGAAAAAGGGAAGCAGGAATACCAAGATAAATTTAAAAATGCCCCTCTGACTACCGTTAATTATCCCGCTGAAGGAGAAGAAGTTTTTAAAGGCCTGCTGGGACTTGCGACCCATTCATTCGGGACATTCTTTCATCTGAATACATTAACGGTAAGGAAATCCGCTCTTGAAAGACATAAACTTAGGTTTAACGCCAATCTCAGGGTACATCAGGATTCAGAATTTATTATCCGGCTATCCTACTACTGCTATTTAAAGGCAGGTATTATTGATCAACCCATCGCAATACGGGGCATTCACGATAATAACCGGATTACAAAGATTATACAATATTCCCCTCAGTACAACCAGAGACAGTATATATACTGGAAATCTTTGTCTGATTGGGCCGGCAGTGAAAATAATTTGCCACCAGAGGTTAAAAAAAGAATTTACCTAATTTATAAATCTTTTGATTTATCACAGAAAAAAGGAGCGGTAAAATACAGCCAGGTCTTATGGGAAAGTATAAAAAACCCTGATATATTAAAAACTAGGTACCGCTTCAATTACTTAAAATAAATCTTCCCGGTAATAATTCAAATCAAATTTTAATTTTTTAGAAAATACATCCCTCATGAAAATCTCTGTTATCATTCCCGTTTACAACGCCGAAAAATATGTTGCTCAGGCTGTGAAATCTGCGCTCCAGTTTGATGAAGTGTATGAGGTTATCTTAATTGAGGATAAGTCGCCGGACAATGCAAAACAGGTATGTCAGCAACTCGCTGAAAAACATCATCGTGTACAGCTTTTTCAGCATCCTGATAAAGGAAACCATGGTGCCGGAGCTACCCGGAATCTCGGCATTGAAAAGGCAACCGGAGATTTTATCGCCTTTCTGGATGCGGATGATTATTATCTTCCGAACCGTTTTGATGCAGAAAAAGAACTTTTCAAAGATCTTAAAGTAGAAGGTGTGTACGGAGCATTAGGTGTTCACTATTATTCTGAAAAAGCAAAAGAGCAGTATTATCCACTTTTTAAAGATAACCTGACCACCGTTTATAAAAAGCATGATCCGAAAGAGGTATTTCCGGGCCAGCTGAATATGAAGGGAAGCTTCGGGCTTTTCAGCGTAGATTGTCTGACGGTAAGAAGAGAATCGATGATAAAGAAATTAAAACCTTTCTTTAAAACCCATCTAAGGCTTCACCAGGACACTGAATTCTTATTCCGGCTTTCCTACTATCTTGATCTTTATCCCGGAATTTTAGACCAGGCGGTAGCTATGAGAGGAGTTCATGAAAACAACAGAATCACTGCCGTAGATTCGAAAAAAGTAAATCCGGCTAAGACCAGAGTACTGCTTTGGAGAGAGATTAATGAGTGGGCACAGAATGAAGTTACCATTCCTGAAGATATAAAACTGCATATTAAGAGAATGTACCGCAGCTATGAAATTGCCCTTGCTCCGGTTGTTAAGAAATGGGGAATGATCACTAAATATCTTGTCACCGATTACCGAAGCATACGTTCCGGGTTATATAATATTAATTTCAGGAAATATTTATTCTAAAACTTACACTCTAAATATATTAAATAAGGAGGAATGAATTAATTACATCATTCATGACACCAATATGATATTAACTATAAAAAACGGAGAAAATAAATTTTATCTTCTCCGTTTTTTATTTATTTATTTTACAAAAACCCCGATGTATTTTCCTTCGTATTCTACCACTGTAGTTTCAAGATTATTCTTCTCACAGAAATCCTGATAGGCCGAATTGTCCCCAATATCATCACTCATGAAGACACCTCCGGTTCTCAGATGTTTGTACAGTTCAGTATAAGCCCAGAACCTTCCGTTATAGCTTTTATCCGAATCGTAATGCACAACATCGAAAGAAGTGTTTTCAACAAAAATTTTTGGCAGGGATTCTTTATCTGCAAAACGGAAAAGTTTCCAGTGAGATTTAAGGTTCTCCGGAACCACACATCCTACATACTGATCGCCATCCTGCGCCAGATAAGGCATATCGGAACTGTAAAGCGTTCCGTTTCTTTTTTCCAAAGACAAAAGCGCGGCCAAAGAAGACCATCCATAGGCAACACCCGTCTCTACAACATTCTTTGCGCCAGCAAATTCACAGGCGTAATAAATCAGTTCCAATGCTCCGGCACCGCCCATTTTAATAGGACATTCCTTTTCTCTCTGTTCAGAGTTTTTTAAAACCTCAGCATATAAACTTTTAAAAGAATCCATCTCCATTCCGAAGAGTTTGGAAACAGCTTCTTTTTGGGAAACAGCCCTGGAAGCAGCCCAGGAATTCGTTTTTTCCTTTCCTTTAAAAAGCATTTCTTCTCTGTAAAGTATTTTTTACGATTTTTCTTCTTAATTCCGGATAAAGATCAGGTCTTTTTAGATAAGCAATGAATGTTTTGAGAACCCTTGATATTTCGCTCACTGTGTTGAATTTAAGGCACAAAAATAATATTTTTTACGGTATAATACAATTAATTATCTTTGCTATACAAATTGTGAATTAAATATAATCCCAACATGCTGCACCTTATTCTTGAAAAGCTTCAACGCAAAAAACAGCTTTCCGTACTCAGAAAAAATCCCAATACCTCTTTAGGAAACATCAAAATAGGAATTAACAATCACTTTATCCTGTCTGAAAAACTGAAAAAGGTATCAATCGGAACCTCGGTAAGCTTTAGAAATTACATTCATATTTTGGTGGAGAAGAATGCAAAGCTTATCATTGAAGACGGCGTTTTTATGAATAATTTCTGTTCGGTGAATTGTCTGGATTCTATTTCTATAGGAGAAAATACGCTTTTTGGAGAAAACGTAAAGCTTTATGATCATAACCACTGTTATACAGCCCTTCCCGAATTTAAAGTTTCAAATTCAGATTTTTCCACGGCACCGATAAAAATCGGGAAAAATTGCTGGCTGGGAAGCAATGTTACCGTACTTAAAGGAGTATCGATTGGTGACAACTGCATTATCGGTGCGGGATGTACCATCTTCAAAGATGTTCCAAGCAACACGAAAGTCTTTAATCAGCAGCAATTAATCTTTAAACCCGTTTCATGATAAAGTTTTCAATTTTAATTGCCAATTATAACAACGGAAAGTACTTTAAAGAATGCTATGATTCCATTATTGCACAGGAATACGAAAACTGGGAAGCGGTTATTTTGGATGATGCCTCCACCGATGATTCCGTAAGCGTTATCAAAAATATCATCGGAGCCGACAGCCGTTTCAGGTTTTTCGAAAATACAAAAAACAGCGGAGTCGGTATTACCAAAAGTAAGCTTATCGAACTTTCAACCGGTGACATTTGCGGATTTGTGGATCCTGATGATGCCGTCACTCCCACTGCTGTTTCTTCCAGCATTAAAAATTTTCAAAACAAAGAAGTAGTCCTTACCTATTCCATATTCATGAAATGTAATGAACATCTTCAGCCACTCTCAGCGTTCAAAACCAGGCAAGTAAAGAATAATGATCCTTACTTTTTTAACTTCCCTATTCAGATTGCCCATTTTGTATGTTTTAAAAGAAACATCTATCTCCAAACGGAAAAAATGAATACGGCGATGAAGATTGCAGAGGATCAGGACCTTTACCTGAAAATGTATGAAAAAGGCAAAGTTAAATTCATTAATGAAGTTAATTATTTATACCGATTTCATTCAGAAGGAATTTCTCAGAATGATAATAAGTCGAAATCTTACGAATATTTTGCACAGGTAATTTTCAACGCTATGAAACGCAGAAAATTAGAAAAGATTAATGGCAGAAAAATTCCTGACCAATATACCAATTCCAAGGAAATCTATGATCTTTTGGAATATCAGCACTCAATTTCTTACCGAATAAAGAAAAAGATCATCATTTTTGCACAACAAATCTTTGGTTAATGGCAGAAAAAAACAAAATAAAGGTACTTTTCAGGCACCGATCTATGGAAATGGGCGGTGTGGAAAAAGTAATGCTGAGCCTCCTTAATAATCTTGACAGGGAAAAATTCGAGATGACGGTTTGCCTCAACATTAACCAGGGAGAACTTCGGGATGAATTTCCGGGACATATAAGAAAAGTATATCTCACTCCTGGCAAAGAAGACTTCTCTAAAAACAATATCATCCGAAAAATCCAGCTGATCCGTAGAAATCTTCGATTAAAACAGATACAGAGGCAGCCTGCAATTGCCGATAAACTTTTGGGAGAACATTACGATGTTGAAATCGGTATGACCTACGGAGATTTTTCTGCAGTGCTCAACTCAACCAACAAAAATTCAAAAAAAATAGGCTGGTTCCATTCTGAAATCAACCTGCCGAAACTTCAGCCTTTAGTTCCCGGAATTCTGAAAAATTTTCCGGAATTCGACCAGATGATCTACTGCTCTCAGAAGATCAAAGACATGATGCACCAGTATTATCCTGAGCTTCAATATCCTCAGGAAGAGGTAATCATCAATGCCATTCCGGTTCAGGAGATCAGAAAAAAAGCGGATGAACCTATTACAGGCTTACCTGTTGGACCAGTGTTTGTCTCCATCGGACGACTGCATTCCAGGAAAGGCTATCATAAGCTCATCGAGGCGCATGCAAAGCTAATTGGTGAAGGGCTTCATCATTCGGTAATTGTCGTAGGAGATGGAGAAGAATTTCAAAATCTTAAACAGCAGATTGATAACAATAAAGCAGCAGATACCTTCATTCTTGCAGGAAACAAAATGAATCCGTATCCGTATGTGAAAAACGCGGATTACTTCATCCTTCCTTCAGAATCCGAAGCCTGGCCATTGGTGATTGCAGAAGCACTCATCCTTCAGAAGCCTGTGATTGCAACCCGCACCGGAGATATTCCGGCCATGATTGACCACGAAAAAACGGGCTTTCTCATCAATTATGAAACGGAAGAAATGTATAATGCAATGAAAAAATTTCTTACGGAACCTGAGCTGATTTCTGAAATTAAAAAGAATTTAGTATCTATTGAAGAACAATTCGACAGTCAGAAAATCTTCGATACTGTTGAAAATATTATCATTAATTTATCAAAAAAATAAGTATGATCCTTTTATATCGCGCCATCCTTAAAATTCATACCATGTATCAGTTCATGATACAACGGATCTACCTTAAAATCTGTCTTTCGAAAGGATTAAAAGTGGGCAAAAATGTCCGTTTTGTAGAAGTACCGCAGTTCGGAACCGAATGTTTCCTGATTGAAATCGGTGATGAGACCACATTTTCAAATAATGTAAGGTTCGTAAACCACGATGGCGGCCAGAATGCACTGCATTTTTTTGACAAGTATAAAGATGTCAGAACTTTCGGGAGGATCAAAATAGGTAAACAGTGCCTCATCGGAGCGGATACCATCATTATGCTTGGTGTGGAAATGGGCGATAACTGTGTTTTGGGAGCGGGTTCCATTTTAACTACGTCCATGCCGAAAGGAACGGTATATGCCGGAGTGCCTGCTAAATATATTTGTACAATCGAGGAATACGGAGATAAATTATTGGCCAACAACGTTATGTATCCCCGTGAATTAGAGGCGGACAGGCCTAAATTGGAAGCTTACATCAAAGAAAATCTTCCCTACAAATTTAAACCTGTACGAAAATAAATGGCTGAAAAGAAAAAAATCCTGATTCGCATCGGATCCCTTCGCCACGGCGGAGCGGAGAAAGTGCTGGTAACATTTCTGAAAAATCTGCCCGAAGATAAATACGAGGTCGATTTGCTGCTGAATCTGTATTCGGGAAAATATTTACCGGAGGTTCCAAAGTGGATCAATATCCTGTACCTTCACAAAGGAGAAATGATCACGACCAATCGCCCCCACGAAATACCGCGGAAAGCGGCCCGGGTGCTACACGAAAAGATCGTGAAAAGATTCCCGAATCTGCTTTACAAAAACAAATTAAAAAACAAACCATACGATATTGAGTTTGCGGCCATTCATGGCATGCGCGATGAGATTTTAGGCTCTCCCCTAACCGCATCAAAAAAAATTGTCTGGATCCACAATGACCTTTCCCAGGTTAAAGGCTACAACAATGACGAAATCCGGAAGTTTTTCGGCTTTGATAAAATCATGGTGATTTCAGAAAAGATCGAAAAGCTTTTCCATAGTCTTGCAGAAAACGAAGTGGAGAAAAAGAAGATTGTGAAGATCTATAATCCTCTGGATACGGAAGAATTTGTTTCCAGGGCAGAACAGCCGGTAATCAATTATCAGTTTGATGTTTCTGTGCCGACCTTCATTTCCGTTGGAACGGTATTTCCGCAGAAAGGTTTCGACCGTTTATTAAAGGTTCATAAAAAGCTGCTGGATGAAGGATTTCAACATAACGTCTTGATTGTAGGAGACGGATACGATTTTGAAAATATCAGAAAATTAAAATCAGATCTTGGGGTGGATAAGACGGCGGTGATGCTGGGATTTACAGATAATCCTTATCCTTATTTTAAAAATGCTGACTTTTACATTTTAAGTTCCCGGTACGAAGGTTTTCCGACAGTTCTTTTTGAAGCCATCACTTTAAAAAAGAAAATTATCTCCACGGAAGTATCCGGCTCTGCCGAAATGCTGAACAATGGCGAACTGGGATTGCTGGTTGAAAATTCAGAAGAAGGGATCTATTCCGGAATGAAGCGGGCCTTAAGCCATCCTGAAAGCTTTGAAAAGTATTCGGAAAATCTGAAATCTTATGAAATGCCCTTCACCCTCAAGAACTCCGTCGATAAAATCATCTCTGTTCTTGACGATCTCTAATATCATTTTATCTAACCTAACTCGGAAATTTTTATTTTTGCTGTATGGCTGAAAAATATTCTATCCTTCAGAAAGATTTTTTTAGGGAAAGCGGAAGATGGCTTTCCACTATAGAGATCTGGAAAAAATGCCTCAATCCCAATCTCCATTTTGTCTATGTCCTGAGAAAATCCCAGCAATACCTGAAGACTCCTTTACTGAATGTCTTCTGGAAATTCGTGCTCCGGCATTACCAGATTAAATACGGATTCCAGATCTACCCGGAAACTGAAATCGGCGAAGGGTTTTATTTGGGCCATTGGGGAACTCTGGTAATCAATCCGCAGGCAAAAATCGGGAAAAACTGCAATATTGCCCAGGGCGTTACCATTGGCCAGCAGAACCGCGGTACAAAAGCAGGTGTTCCTATTATCGGCGATGAAGTGTGGATCGGGGCTAATGCGGTAATCGTAGGAGGCATAACCATAGGAAACAATGTACTGATAGGCCCTAATGCCTATGTGAATTTCGATGTGCCATCCGACTCCGTTGTTATCGGAAACCCCGCTAAAATTCTCTCCAAAGCCAACGCTACGGAGGGTTATATCAACCGAAAGATACCGTAAATTAATTCATGTTAAGATTCAGGTTTACATATTTCCCATTATAAACCATACTTCATATCATCTTCCTGTTTATAAAATAAGCGATCAGTAGATTAGGCACCCAGCAAAGCCAGGCTACAGCAATATAAGAACCGTTGGGATCTCCCGTTATACTTTTTAACAGCGGTAATAAGATCCTTAGTGTAACAGCCGCAAAGGTACAGGCATAACTGTAAGTCATCCACTGCTGATGACGGGTGACACGGCCATTTTTTATACTTACCAATGAAATAAGGGTAGTTATCAGCCAGATAATTCCAAGACTTATAAATCCTGTTGCTGCGATAATCCCGCCATTGGCATAAAAACCCATATATACTGAAGAAATCGAACTTATAATTACGGCAATAATATAGATATTTCCGATTACCCGGTGCAACTTTATATATTTATTACGGAATGAGCTTCCGAATTGTCGCCAACCGATAAAAAGGGCCAGTGCTCCGAAGATTATATGGGCAAGAAAAGCGGTTTTCCAGATTCTGTTATAGAGGATTTCGGGAGCTTTGGAACCGAGGAGCGTATATTTTTCGTCTACAAAAGCATACAGTAAAGGGTATATACCGATAAGCAAAGCCAGTATTCCCATGAGTACAAATCCAATTTTCTTTGTCATAACTGTTCATTAATTTTTCTGTAAATGTGAGGATAAAATAGGTTTCTGCTGTTCCATAATGAAAGGCGGTACAAATTTTAATACATTTATAATCAATTCATTAATAAGACCCAAACAAGCGCAGGGTTATTTTATCTCCATCTGCTGGCTTTTCAGAAACTCTCTGGGCGAACAGTTCATGTATTTTTTAAAATTACGGTTAAAAGAAGTTTTTGAATTGAATCCGCTTTCAAATGCCAGTGAGAGAATCGTGAACTTTTCGTTTTCAGGCAGCAGCACAATCCTTTTGAATTCCTCGATGCGCTGACGGTTGATGTAATCGTAAAAATTTTTATTTTCAACAAAATTGATGGTCTGGGAAAGTGTATTGGGGTGAACATCCATCAGTGTTGCAACAGCATTCAGATTCAGTTCAGGATCTTTATACAGCATTTCTTCATTCATAAGTAAAGTCAGTTTCTTATAAATCTCCTGTATCGTTTCTTCACCGGCAAATGTTTTTTCATATCTTGAAACCTCCGGAAGCGGTTCATTTATAATACTTTCCTTTACCTCTGCTATTTCCGCAGCTGGATCCTCCAGAATTCCTACCCGGCTGATTCCGAAATAAGCAGCAAAAAGAATGAAAACAACCACCAATGAAAAAATCAGAAAATCATTTTTTATAGCAACGGCAATCCATATCACGGCAATTCCCGTAATAAGATAATAAACCCAATCCACAGTAATTCTTTCCCTGTTTGAATACAGTTCGGAAATTCTGGTTTTGTATTTTTTTACGGCAGCAATACTCAAAATTACATATAAGACTCCTGAGAAAATGATAAGAAGTTTCAGATAGATGCCTACCTCCTTGCAAACACCTCCCTGCTGATAAACAGTGAGCTTTTCTTCAGGAGACATGATAAAAAATTTCCAGAAAAAAAGATAGATCAGTAAAAACGGCGCAAGATGAATCAGCCAGGTCTTTTTACCGGGCCGGTGACCAGTAACATAGAGAATATACAAATAAAGCATCGGTCCATGGATTAATGGAAAAGGAATTTCCAACCCAAGAACAAAAGGAAACTCTACATAGAGTTTTGAAAAAAACAGAACGAAGAAAATAAGATGGATCCCTATGATTACAAACCACATGGCAAGTACGTTGTCCGCTCCTGTCTTTT
The DNA here is from genome assembly GCF_030818695.1 of Chryseobacterium sp. SORGH_AS_0447. Classification (NCBI taxonomy): domain Bacteria; kingdom Pseudomonadati; phylum Bacteroidota; class Flavobacteriia; order Flavobacteriales; family Weeksellaceae; genus Chryseobacterium; species Chryseobacterium sp. SORGH_AS_0447. The sequence goes on from NZ_JAUTAR010000001.1 coordinate 93,892, forward strand.
TGGTTTTCCCCAGAATAAGAAGTGAAGAAAAACAGGCAATAATAACCCCTGCTACATAAAAAACGGAAGGTATCGAATATAAAGCAGAATCCTGCATCAGATCACGGTGTTGATTAAGCCCATAGCGCATTAATTTTATGAAGATATTCAAATCTTCTGCAAGATACGGCTATGATTGATTAAATATCCCTTAAATTCTTATATTGTAAAAATAAAGTGTAACTTAGAATATTATTTAAATATATTTAATATTAAACTTTGTTAAAAGTGTTTGCTTTTTCATCAAAAATTTTATTTTTGCATATTATTGATTTAGTCTATTGATTTTAAAAATAATTTAAACGAAATAAATAATTAGACCTTATAAAAATCTTATTTATGTCACAATCGTACAAAGTTATTTTTGAAAACAACAGGAAGTGGGTGGAATCTAAAATTACGGATAACCCGGATTTCTTCCATGACCTTGCAAAAAACCAGCAGCCCGATTATTTATACATCGGATGCTCGGACAGCAGGGTTACTGCAGAAGAACTGATGGGGGCAAAACCGGGAGATGTATTCGTTCACCGGAACATTGCCAACATAGTAAACACATTGGATATGAGCTCAACGGCAGTGATACAATATGCCGTGGAACATCTGAGGGTAAAGCACATTATCGTCTGCGGGCATTACAACTGCGGCGGTGTAAAAGCTGCCATGACGCCTGAAGATTTGGGACTGCTAAATCCATGGCTGAGAAATATCCGTGACGTATACCGATTACATCAGACCGAACTGGACGATATTGAAGATGAAGACACACGTTATGACCGGCTTGTAGAACTGAATGTTCAGGAGCAGTGCATCAACGTGGTGAAAATGGCCTGTGTGCAGGAACGCTATATTTTGGAAGAATTTCCTGTAGTGCATGGCTGGGTTTTCGACCTGAGAACCGGTAAAATTATCGATCTGGAAATCGATTTCGAAAAGATTCTGAAAGACATCCAGAAAATTTACAATCTTACCAGTTCAAATTGGGTAATGAGCCGAAAGAAATAGCTCAAAAATAAGGTGAAATGAAACTTTGGAGTATAGTTACATTGGTGTTTTTTCTCAACTTTACAGCATTACCGGGTATGGCTGCTGTATTCGGCTGGGATCTTACCAGGACCAATGTCGTAATTAACGAAGAAGAGCCGCATTCTCACCCTACGTCTTTTATCGTCTACGAAAAAGCACTTCCAAAAACGTTGGATGTTTTCGATTACCTGAAGTTTTTTGAACCTTCCAACGAAGAGAAATCTTTTGTACCGCTCGATGATTCCTTTCATCTTTCGCCTTTACTTACCTTATTTTCCCCGCCTCCGGAAGCTTAATTTCTACCGACTGTTTTTTTATAACTGTTTTTTACTGTTTATATCAAATACGGTATTAGTTATTCATGCCTTTTCAAAATTAAATTTTCATTTATATAACTGATTTATTACTCAATAAACCGGTTATCTTTCACAGCTTAACATCATGAAAAAAACATCATTAATTGGAGGAATAAAGGAGAATTTCCCTTCAGGACTCGTTGTATTCCTGGTAGCACTGCCTTTGTGCCTCGGAATTGCTTTAGCATCAGGAGCCCCGCCTTTATCAGGCATTATCGCAGGTATTGTAGGCGGTTTGGTTGTAGGTTCCATCAGCAACTCGAACATTTCGGTTTCAGGACCTGCCGCAGGGCTTACGGCCATTGTTTTAACGGCCATCAAGGATTTGGGTGCGTTTGAACTTTTCCTATGTGCCGGAATCATTGCAGGGCTGATCCAGCTGGTTTTAGGATTCATCAGAGCCGGGAGCATTTCCAATTACTTTCCGAATAACGTTATCGAAGGCATGCTGGCAGCCATTGGTATTATTATCATTTTAAAACAGGTTCCTCACGCGCTGGGATTCGATAAGGATTACGAAGGCCACGAGTCGATTTTCGACAACGGCCTGAACTTCGGGTATTTTACGGAATTATTCGGAGCCGTTCAGCCGGGCGCCATCATTATTACTCTGATTTCCATCGCAATTTTGATTACGTGGGACAAAGTATATGCGTTGAGAAGGATTAAAATGCTTCCCGGTGCTTTGGTAGCCGTCGTTACGGGAATCATTCTGAATGAAGTATTTAAAATGACCGGAAGCTCACTGGCCATTCAGCCCCAGCATTTGGTTTCGCTGCCGGTGCCGCAGTCTTTTGACGACTTCAGAAACCTGGTAACGATGCCGGATTTCTCAGGATTCACCAATCCGAAAGTTTGGATTGCGGGAGCTACGATTGCGATCGTGGCGTCTATTGAGACCCTGCTTTGTATCGAAGCTTCAGACCGTCTGGATGTTCAGAGGAGAATAACGGATACCAACCTCGAGCTGAAAGCACAGGGAATCGGAAACCTCATCAGCTCATTTATCGGAGGCCTTCCGATGACTTCGGTTGTGGTCAGGAGCTCTGCCAATGCCAATTCGGGAGCTACGTCCAAAGCCTCTACCATTATCCACGGGGTTTTACTGCTGATCTGTGTATTATCAATTCCCGTCGTATTAAATTTAATTCCACTGGCCACTTTGGCTGCAGTTTTGATTATGGTGGGATATAAATTGGCCAAGCCGGCGACGTTCAAACATTTCTGGCATCTGGGTAAATTCCAGTTTATTCCGTTTGTGGCTACGGTAGTGGCGGTGGTAGCCACCGACCTTTTAAAAGGGGTTGGAATCGGTCTTGCCATTTCGGTTTTTTATATCCTTCAGGGGAATATGAAGCGGGCTTATTACTTAAGCCGGAAAGAACTGGATGATGCAGACGGAATCACCATAAAGCTGGCAGAAGAAGTTTCATTTTTAAATAAGGCAGCCATAAAAAAAACACTAAAAAACATTAAGCCGAATTCCGCAGTAACCATCGATGCAAGGGGAACTTCCTATATTGCAACCGACGTTCTGGAAATGATACAGGATTTTGCCAACATCCGGGCCAAGGAAGAGGACATCACTGTAGAACTGCTGGGCTTTAAAACCTCATACCGGGATTATGAGAGAGACGAAGATTCCCATATTCTTGTAACGCATAAAAGAGCGATGTAACAATCCTCAATTAAAATTTTTAACTTTAAAAAAATATAATTCAGAAAATAATAAATTATATGAAAGCACATACACACGAAACCCAGTCCACCATTACTCCTGAAAAAGCACTGGACTTTTTGAAGGAAGGAAATCAGAGATTTGTAAATAACCTAAAGGCGAACAGAGACCTTTTGGAACAGGTAAATGCGACCCGCGAGGGACAATGGCCTTTTGCCGTAGTTTTAAGCTGTATCGACAGCCGTACATCTGCAGAACTTATCTTTGACCAGGGACTCGGAGATATTTTCAGCATCAGGATTGCTGGTAACTTTGTGAATCAGGATATCCTGGGATCTATGGAGTTCGGATGTAATGTAGCCGGATCCAAGCTCGTGGTAGTATTGGGACACACCAAATGCGGCGCCCTGAAAGGCGGACTTGACGCTGCCCAGATCGAAGGAATGGGAATGGATAACCTGAACCACCTCATTAATCATTTTGATCCGATCATCGATAAAATTATCGAAAACGGTGAAGAGCGCTCTTCTTCCAATGCTGAACTTCTTGAGAGACTGAATCAGCACAATGTAAAAAATGCCATCGAAGACATTCGTAAGCAGAGTTCTACCCTGAGAAGGCTGGAAGAGGAAGGAAAAATTAAGATCATAGGTGCAAACTATGATGTGGAGACCGGAGTTGTAACCTGGTTATAACAGATATTCTCCCTGTTCAATCATAAGAATGTTAACTTAGATAAATTGGAAATTAATTTAATTAAAAGTACAAGGAAAGGCCACCGATCGGTGGCCTTTTTATTTATTGCAGATAAATAAAAGATATGAACTTTACATCGCAGGCGATGCCTAAAATCATTACATTTGATCCTGTGAAATTACAGATCGCTCATGAAACCTACACGCACTCTACTTCTTATTGTTTTTCTTATTTTATTCAGCGGGTTGAGCCAAGCTCAGAAAGCAGTTAGCGACACTTTGGCGTATGCTAAAAAATTTGAAACGAATAAAGAAAAATATATCGGGAAAAAATTTTCCCTGCTGTTGAAAGATATGACCCAGCTCTCATTTAAAAAAGCAAAATCCGATATTAAAGAAGATACAGACAATCCTTTGCCCAGCACGTTATTCAGGTTTTCCGACAAGGATATTGATGCAGCCGGCCAGGTAACCTTGGTCATCAGATGGAAACCGGATGATACCCCGACCACTCCCCTGGAATTTTTCGAGCAGGAACACAATTACGGGTTTACGATCAACGAGAAAAACTTTTTTGAAAATAAGATTATTCAGAACATCGTTGTTTATAAACAGTAGACCTCCGTTTCCGGAGGCCTTATCTTATATATTGCGTTTAATTTATTTACCGTTGAATGCAGACATGGTATTGTTGATACCTGCAAAGACAAACGAAAGGCTTGCTTTGGAAAACTTCTCAATTCTTTCCGCCAGCTTTTCATTTTCTTCTTCATTCCACGCTCCCAGAACATAATCCACCTGTCTTCCTTCGGAAAAATCTGCAGAAATGCCGAACCGGAGACGTGCGTAATTTTGGGTCTGCAAAACTTCATTAATGTTCTTCAGTCCGTTGTGCCCGGCATCGGAACCCTTACCTTTCATTCTGAGCGTCCCAAACGGCAAAGCGAGATCATCGGTGACGATCAGCACATTTTCCAAAGGAATATTTTCTTTCTGCATCCAATAGCGCACCGCATTCCCGGAAAGATTCATGTAAGTATCCGGTTTCAACACAAGCACTCTTCTCCCTTTATATTTACCGTCTGCCATCCATCCGAAATTGGTAGTATTAAAAGGAACTTCCAGTGTTTCGGCAATTTTATCCGCTACTTTAAAGCCGATGTTATGACGGGTATTTTCGTATTCGGCGCCTTTGTTTCCCAGCCCGACTATTAAATATTTCATCGCGAAATTTTTTGCAAAATTAAGGCATTCAAAATAAAAAAGCCCAATCCTGAAAGATTGAGCTTCGATATTATTTAAAATTATTTCTTACAAAGGTTTGTAGATATAGTTTACACCGTATCCTCTTCTCATATAGGTCTGGGCATCGTAGTTATAATTGGTTGAAAAGATAACCGGAGTCGGGATAGGCTGGGCAAGATCCGTAACCGAATATCTTGTCGGGCTGTTTGGTGATAAGATCCAGCTCTTCACATCATTATAATCTGTAGACAACAGTCTTGAGATTTTATACACATTCGGAAGCAGTGTAAAAGGATTAATCTGTGTATCATAATTAGTGTACTCATACCCTAATTTTGCAGTCGCTGAACCAAATACACCTCCGCTTATCGGTCCGTAATGTCTGGTAACTTTAGAAACATTATCCCCAACATACTCGTATTTTGTTTTGGAGTAACCTGTGTAAGCAAAAGGCGTCCCTGAAACATCCGGACCATTTCTCATAATGATAGAGTCCAGTTTTGCCGTTGTTGCAGAATATTTTATTCCGTAAAGGGCTTTTGTCTTTTTATAAAGGGTTTGTGGCCCCGGTGCCGTTACCGAGTAAGGGGCTGTAGTACTTCTTTTGTAGAACGAACGGTTTTCGGATATCGTCTCCAATCTACCCGTACTTCCATAAGTGAATTGCTGCGTATAGGTAATACTGTCCTTGTCCAGTTTTCCGTTTCCGTTCAGATCCAGGAATCCTCTGAAGTCTACCCTGCTGATCTTGTCTCCGCTCCATGCAATATCTGCCGTAGAATTCATACTGTCGGTTACTACTTTAGACAACTGAAGGCCATTGTAATAATACGTCGCCAATGTATCTGAATCCGTGATTTCTCTGTATAAAGCTCTCGGACCGTTAAGTCCTGTATTGCCATTAATATCCACCAGCGGATCTCCGTTCTCATCCATCACTTCTTTACAAGAATGCACTGAAGAGATACCTACCAGTATTAAAATAAAATAAAAAAGTCGTTTCATTCCAAAAGGGGATTATTTATTTTGTCAAAAATATAATTTTTTTTTGAATAAAAAGTATCTTTTTACTCATATAACGATAAAACTATTAAAAGATAATTCTCCTTTATAACGCTTTATATAGGTATTTAATTGTCTGGTTCATATCTGAAGCCGGATAATTTTGAGAATCATAAACGTAGCCCTTCAGGTAAGTAAGCGATGGGCCGGAAGGGCTCTGCATCGTGATCTTTCCTACATTATTGGTAGAAAGCATATAGGCATTCATCTGCGTGAGCGTAGAAGCGACCATGAAATATTCTTTCGGTAAAGTAGTGTAAGGATTTACCTTGGCATCATAGTTATCAAAATAATATACCGTAGTTGAAGCAGTAGAAGTATCGGGATTTCCGCCGCTCATCATCATTCTTACATAATCCAGCTTTACAATATTACTTGCAGAATAGGTAAACTTCATTTCGTTATAAAAAGAATAGGAAGAACTTCCGCCCACTTTTTTCTTTTCCACAATCCGGTATAAGCTTCCGCCGGCATCATAATATACGGTAAAATCACTGTGATTCACAGAACCCATAATCGACTGATCCATGGTAAATGAAGAAAGTTTTCCGCTTGTATAAGTCAATGCATACAGATTATCCGTTGCATGAGGGTTTGAATTATCCTGAATTTTAATCTGCGAAATGGTAGATCCGGTATACGTTACCGTGGAAGCAGTTGCATTCGTAGAAGTGGCATCTCTTACATATACCTGGGAAAGCATTCCTCCACTTGTCACATACTCTTCAAGATCTTTACTGCCGTTGTTAATCTTGCTCAGAATTCTCGGTCCGGTAATCGTAGCCGTAGAAGAAGTATTGTTATTCTGATTCGGCGGATCTTCTGTGGTGTTGTCACAAGACACGACAAAACCTAATGCCAGAGCTGCCAGAGAAGAAAGAAAGTATTTTTTTGCCATAAATTATTAATTTTTAACGTTGTCAAATATAATTTATTTTCATTTACTATTTCGTTAAATTCATAAATAAATCCTTTTTTAAACCAAAAAATCTAAAAACTTACGCTTTTAGATTATGGTATTGCTGATAGAATATCGAAATTTAAATAGGATGCTTTAAATTCCGATATTTAAAAGATTCAGTCTTCACTCTTTAAAATCGATTTCAACAGAGCATTTACCTCATCCACATTGGCAACCCTGTCTTTTCTCATCATCAGCTGATTGCCTTCTTTTCCCGTTTTCTCTTTCAATTGAGCCTGTGTCGGGTTTTTTGTAAGATAATTGATAATTTTTCTGAATTTACTCGTCTGGTAAAACTTATCTTGTGGATTACCCGGGAAATAGCCCAGGAAGACCCCGTTCTTCATGACAATCTTCTCAAAGCCGATATCGGCGGCCAGCCATTTTAAGCTTACACTTTTCAGCAGGTTTACCGCTTCGTTTGGCAGTTCGCCAAAACGGTCGATCAGCTCCGATTCAAATTTTGCCAGATTTTCTTCATTATCGATTTCAGCCAACTTCTGATACAGCAGCAGTCTTTCCTCCGTATTCGAAATATACCAGTCCGGAAGCATCAGTTCCAGATCGGTATCGATATTTACATCTTTGGTTGTTTTGAAAAGCTTGTTTCTTTCTTCTTCATTTTCAAAAAGGTTCTCGAATTCCTGATCGTCTTTCAGCTCTTCCAAAGCTTCCTGCATCAGTTTCTGGTAGGTTTCAAACCCCATTTCATTGATGAATCCGCTTTGTTCCGCTCCCAACAGATCCCCTGCACCACGGATTTCAAGATCTTTCATAGCAATCTGGAACCCGCTTCCCAGATCGGAAAACTGTTCAATCGCTTCCAAACGTTTCCGGGCATCGGAAGTCATCATATCGTAAGGCGGAGTAATCAGATAACAGAATGCTTTCCGGTTGCTTCGCCCGACACGCCCCCTCATCTGATGAAGGTCTGCCATCCCGAAACGTTGGGCATCATTAATAAAGATGGTATTCGCATTCGGAACGTCCACGCCGCTCTCTACAATGGTGGTGGAGACGAGCACATCATATTTCCCTTCCATGAAATCCAGGACATTTTTTTCCAGCTGCTTGCCTTCCATCTGTCCGTGCCCGGTAATCACTCTTGCATCAGGAACGAGCCTCTGGATCAGTCCTGCAATATCTTTAAGGTTTTCCACCCTGTTATTGATGAAATACACCTGCCCGTCACGCTGCAGTTCATAGGAAACCGCATCCCGGATAATCTCTTCACTAAAACCGATCAGCTGGGTATCGACAGGCTGACGGTTCGGCGGCGGCGTTTTAATCACCGAAAGATCCCTCGCAGCCATTAGGGAAAACTGCAATGTTCTTGGGATCGGTGTTGCAGTTAACGTTAAGGTATCCACATCGGCCTTTAGGGTTTTCAGTTTATCTTTTACCGAAACACCGAACTTGTGTTCTTCGTCGATAATCAGCAGTCCTAAATCTTTAAATTTAACAGAAGTGCCTGCCAGCTGGTGGGTTCCGATGATAATATCTACTTTGCCGTTTTTAAGATCCTGTAAGGTTTCGGATTTTTGTTTTGCTGTCCTGAACCGGTTGACGTAAGCTACATTTACCGGGAAATCTTTCAATCGGTCTTTAAAGCTCCGGTAATGCTGGAACGCGAGAATTGTAGTCGGAACCAATACGGCAACCTGCTTCCCGTCGGTAGCTGCTTTGAATGCCGCACGGATGGCAACTTCCGTTTTACCGAAACCAACGTCGCCGCAGACCAGACGGTCCATTACCGTATCCGCCTCCATATCGCGTTTTACATCGATGGTTGCTTTTTCCTGATCCGGCGTATCTTCATAAAGGAAACTTGCTTCCAGCTCGTTTTGCAGGTAAGAATCCGGCGTGTAGGCAAAACCTTTCGCCGATTTTCGCTGTGCATATAATTTAATAAGATCAAAAGCGATCTGTTTTACCCTTGCCTTTGTTTTCTGTTTTAAAGATTTCCAGGTCGGCGATCCCAGTTTACTCAATACGATTTCCCGGCCTTCCGGACCGTTATACTTTGAAATTTTGTGCAGGGAATGGATGCTTACATATAACAAATCGCCGTTTTTATAGGTAAGTTTGAAACATTCCTGGATTTTTCCGTCGTTGTTTACCTTTACCAGCCCCATAAATTTTCCGATCCCGTGGTCGATATGCGCAATATAATCGCCGATCTTCAGAGACATCAGGTCCTTTAAAGTAAGCTGCTCGGATTTGGCAAATGTATTTTTCGCTTTATAACGCTGGTAACGGTCAAAAATCTGGTGATCGGTGTACACCAGAAATTTATGGTCGTTATCTACAAATCCTTCGTGAATTTCAGATTTAAAGCTTTTAAACGGCAGCTCGTGTTCCAGCTCCTCAAAAATAGACTCCAGTCTTTCTTTCTGCTTTTCGGTAGCAAAGGAGATCCAGGTATCGAAACCTTCCTTCTGTTTTCCTTCCATATCTTCAATCAGCAGTTCAAAATTTTTATGGAAAGAAGGCTGGGCCGTCTGGTCTACCTTCAGTTCGGTTAAGTCGATCAGTCCTTCAATCGGAACCGCCCCGAAATCGACGGTCTTGAATTTTTTATAATCAAACAGAAACTCCTGGTCGGAAATAAACAGTTCCTGCGGGGTACGGTGGGAAATATCTTTGCTTAAAGCATCATACTTTTCCAGGGATTTTTCATAAAACGATCTCAGCTTCTGCATTCCGACAATTCCGTTTTTGGAAACGACGAAGCTTCCCTTAGGCAACAGCTGAAGCAAAGACACCCGGCTGCCGGTTACTGTAAAGTTCATATTGGAAACCAGCTGGAAATCGGTTACCTTATCTACCGAAAGCTGGGTTTCGATGTCGAAGGTTTTAATGCTTTCCACTTCATTTCCGAAGAATGTGATCCGGTAAGGCTTTTCATTGGAATAGGAAAAGACATCCACAATCCCGCCCCGTACAGAGAATTCTCCCGGCTCGGAAACAAAATCCGCCTGCTGGAAATTATAGTGGTTCAGCAGCTCGTCCACAAAATCGAAATCGAGATGGTCACCTACTTTTATATGATGCGAAATGGCTTTGAAATCCTCTTTTTTCAGTACTTTTTCAGACAATGCCCCGGCATAGGCTACTACGACCTTGGGCGATTTGTCGGAGGTAATTTTATTGATGGCTTCCGTTCTCAGAACCAAATTGGCATTCTGCGTCTTTTCTACCTGGTACGGCTCCATATGCGTAGCCGGAAAATAAAGAATTTTCTCCTTTCCCAATAGGTCTTCCATTTCGGTATTGGCGTATAAAGCATCTTCTTTGTCATCTACAATATACAGGATATGCTTTTTCCGGGTCAGGAAAAGTTCGGCTACAAAAAGGGAAACGGAAGATCCCGCACTGCCCTTCACAGAAATATGTTGATTGTTTTCCAATTGTGTAAAAATCTCCTTTCCGAATTCTTTCTGAAGCAGGTCCGGAAAAAATTTTTCGCTGATGGTTTTTAACTGCATAAAAATATTTTGGTATAAACGGCAAAAGCGATTCCGGAAGTTTCCGAAATCGTTTGATCCACACAAAGATAAGGATAAATATTCTTTAGTAAAAGGAAAACCCGGGATCGCACCTGTTTTGTACGAAAAGAAAATCTTAATGTTTTGCTAAAATATCCGTCTTAAAAGTTAAAATAATTATCTGCCGGCTAAGTGGCACTCCATTTGAATATTCAGCCTTAGCAAACCATTAAAGAAATATTATTATGAAAAAAGCAATCAAAATTTTAGGATTATTCCTGCTGACGTTTTTTGTAGTCACGGCCGTATCATGTAGCGATGACGACGATCCTGCAAACAACGATTTCTTCGCAGGAACTTATAAAGGAAGTGTATCGTACAGCGGTGACGGAAACAACATCAGCAGTAATGACGGAAGCGTTTTTGTAACAAAAATCGCAAGCGGAACAAAATATAACTTTGCATTCTCAAACAGCATTCCGGATCTTAACGGGATTGAATTTAATCAGCAAGGAGATAATACATTAGTAATGGTAGGATCTACTGCTACTTCTTATATCAGAATCGATAATAACGAATTAAAAATTTACTACAATAAAGATGGAAAGACGTGGACAGCGAATGCTACCCGTTAATCAACTTTTCATACATATGTTAGGGCCTGCTTTTCCTTTTAGGGAAAGCAGGTTTTGTATTAAGGAGGCGGCAGCTGCCCCGAATTGTTATAATCAAACTCAATATATTTATTTATATTTTTTATGATAAGCTTCGTAGAATTTTCGGCGAATGACAGATTTTATATTAAGATCTTTTATTCCTTCGTCATTAGAAGCGTCCTCTGATCGGGAACGATACAAATATACTCCGATAAGAAGAGCAATAATAACGACAAGAAGATTTGAGATTTTCCAGGTTACCATTTTAAAATTTTGATTATAAATATAACGGTTTAATCTTTTTTTAAGCTGTAATAAACTTTAGTTAAGTTTGAAAAATAAGGTTTTTCAGTCCGTTTTTTGTATAACTTTGAATCAACAAAAAAACAAATTTATCCGCTATGAAAAAATTTTTAACCGCAATGTCTGTTGTTTTAGGACTGGGACTTGCAACGGCTCAGCACACTGCGGCGACCGTAAAAACTCAAACTGTAAAAACAGTAAAACCGGTTAAACAAATGACGCCTGCCACCACTGCAAAACCGGCTGCTGCCGTAAAACCTTCAGCTGCACCTGCTGCTGCGAAACTGAAGAAAGACGGAACTCCTGACAAAAGATATAAGGAAAACAAAAACCTGAAAAAGGACGGCACTCCTGATAAAAGGTACAAAGCCAATAAGTAATCAACATTATAGTTGTTATTTTCATAATCAAATTTCGAAGACCGATGTATTACTCATTCATCGGTTTTTTTGTGCCTTATTTTCTGAAAATGGCATACAATTCTTTAGTTATTTATAAATTTGGATCATGTTAAACTTTCTAAAGAAAAAAGCAGCTTTACTCTGGTCAAAAAAGCATGTCCGGGATGCGGAAGAATTTAAGAACAACGCAGAGCGGGATCAGGAAGACCTGCTTCTCTCGTTAACAGATGCTGCGAAGAAGACACTTTTCGGAAGGGAACATGATTTTGAAAATATCAGATCGGTAAAAGATTTCCAGGAACGGGTAAAAGTAGGCGATTACGAAATGCTTAAGCCCTACATCGAAAGGGTAAAAAAAGGCCAGGCCAATATCCTCTGGACCGACGTTCCCGAATATTTTGCCAAAACTTCCGGTACCACCTCCGGCTCCAAATATATTCCTATCTCCAAAGAAGGAATGCCTTTTCAGGTAAAAGGTGCCCAGAGTGCCCTGTTTCATTATATTGCCAAAAAAAACAATTCGGATTTCGTTAACGGAAAAATGATTTTTCTCCAGGGAAGCCCCGAGCTTGAAGAAGTTTTCGGAATAAAAACCGGCCGGCTTTCCGGGATTGTTGCCCATCATATTCCTCAATATTTACAGAAAAACAGGCTCCCGAGCTGGGAAACCAACATGATGGAAGACTGGGAAGCCAAAGTAGATAAGATTGTGGAGGAAACCGAAAAGGAAAACATGACCCTCATTTCGGGAATCCCGCCCTGGCTGATTATGTATTTTGAAAAGCTTACCGAAAAGCACGGAAAAAAAATAAAACAGATTTTTCCTAACCTCCAGCTTATCGTAACCGGCGGTGTAAATTACGAGCCGTACCGCGACAAAATGGAGGAACTCTTGGGCGGAGCAGTGGATATCGTGCAGACATTTCCGGCCTCGGAAGGATTTTTCGCTTTCCAGGATGATTATACAAAAGACGGATTGCTGCTCTTAACCAACCACGGGATTTTTTATGAATTTATTCCGCTGGAAGAATACGGAAAGCCGGATGCAAAACGACTGACCCTGAAAGAAGTGGAACTTAATAAGGATTATGCCCTTATTTTAACCACCAATTCCGGACTTTGGGCCTATTCAATCGGTGATGTGGTAAGGTTTATCGGCAAAAACCCTTACCGGATCCTGGTGAGTGGCAGGACCAAACACTTTACTTCGGCTTTCGGCGAGCATGTGATCGCCTTTGAAGTGGAAGAAGCGATAAAGGCCGCACTGGAAAAACACCCTGCCCAGATTACAGAATTCCATCTGGCACCCCAGGTAAATCCTTCGGAAGGACTTCCTCATCATGAATGGTTTATTGAATTTGAAAAAGAACCTGAGAATCCCGAACTTTTTAAACAGGAACTGGATGACCAGCTGAGAAAACGGAACACCTATTATAATGACCTGATTTCGGGAAATATTTTACAGAAGCTGCATATTGCAAAGCTACAGAAAAATGCTTTTCAGGAATATGCAAAATCCCAGGGCAAACTGGGAGGCCAGAATAAAATCCCCCGACTGGCCAATGACAGAAAAATCGCAGATTTGTTGGAAAAATATAAACTTTAATGACATTTTTTCAATTCCGGAAACGTATATTGGAAAAAAATTATAAATTTGGAAAACTAAAAAATAATAATGAAAGCATCTGTACTTTTAAAATCATCTTTATTGACGTCGTTATTTGTCATTTCATCTTGTGCCACCACAAAATACAGTATGGATACTGCTAAAAACGATTACTCCAATCTCGAGGCAGGAAAAATGTATACAGTCATGATGAGAGATGGTTCAAAAAATCAAAAAATGTTATTCCGTAACGTAGAAGGAGATAATCTGATCGGAACTGCAGGAAAAAAAGACAGTACAGTCGTAACGATCCCGAAAGCTAATGTGGCTGCGGTACGAGACAGCAGAAAGGCAGGTATTGCTACCGGAGCCGTGGTAATTGGGGCAGCCGGAGTAGCCGCTTTGGTATTCAGTGCTTCAAGAGCAGACTAAAATAGATTTTATCTTTTAGCCGTCATTTAATTTTTCATTTAAAAAATTAACTATAATAATAGCCTCAAGTCAATATTTGAGGCTATTTTTGTGAGATGATGTCGTTTACCCCGTTACAAACGTTGAAAAACGTTGAATTCAGAAACCTTCTTACGGGAAGATTTTTTATTGTCCTGGCCTTCAGAATGCTCGCTACTTTACTTGGATGGTGGGTATATCAATTAACAAAAGATCCTTTTTCAATCGGACTTATCGGACTTTCAGAGGTTATTCCCGCAGTAAGCTGTGCTTTGTACGCCGGCCACGTCATCGATATGAATGAAAAGAAAAAACTGCTGCTGATCTGCAATTACACTTACATTTTCCTGATCGGCCTGCTGCTGATCCCTGCTTTCCTGGACGTCAGAATGCACTTTACCGGTCATGAGATTACCTATTTCATTTACGGAGTTATTTTCTTTACGGGAATTGCAAGAGCGTTCATCGGACCGATTATTCCGGTAATGATTCCTAAGATTGTAAAAAAAGAAAACCTTCCGAATGCCGTTACACTGAATCAGGCTACCTTCCTGATTTCCTCCGTGTGTGGACATGCAACAGGCGGTTTCCTGATCGGCTATTTCGGGATCAAATGGACACTGGTGGTCATTATTTTACTGATATTCCTGGCGTCATTATTCTTTTTTCAGTTAAATAAACAGTATTCCGAATACAAAAAACAGAATATTAACGTTATAGATAGTATGCGTGAAGGAATTTCCTATATTTTCAAGACGAAAGAAATTCTGGGAGCGCTGTGTCTGGATATGTTTGCTGTCCTTTTCGGAGGTGCCGTTGCCATGATCCCCGTTTATGCAACCGATATTCTGAAGGTGGGAGCGGAAGGCTTCGGATTGCTGAATGCCGCATCTGATATCGGGTCGATGTGTATCATCACCCTTTTATCGGTCATTCCTTTAAGAAAGAACCAGGGAAAGATTTTACTTGCCGTGGTTACGGGTTTCGGGCTATGCATTATCGGCTTCGGGCTGTCGACCTGGTACTGGCTTTCGTTTATGTTCCTGGTGATGAGCGGTATGCTGGATGGTATCTCGGTGGTCATCAGAGGAACGATCGTTCAGCTGAAAACTCCGGACAACATCAGAGGGCGCGTCATGAGTGTAAATTCCATTTTCATTATGTCGAGTAATGAGATGGGACAGTTTGAAAGCGGGCTTTCCGCAAAATTATTAGGAGTGGTACGTTCGGTGGTTTTTGGAGGTACCATGACAGTGTTAATCGCATTAATTGTGGGAAGTACAAATCCCAAACTGAGAAAAATGCAATATTAAAAAAAAATTAGCTACTTTATTAAATTAATCTTAAAAACTTTAAATCAAAGTTAATAATTTTTTATATTTGTGAGATAAAAATTCCCCTTACATGAAAAGAACTTTACTTATTTTATTTTCATTATCGATATGTGCATTTAGCTATGCCCAAACATCTTATGAAAAAAGCTTGGCAACTCAGATTACAAAGTTAGAGTCTGCACAAAAATCTGAGGACTTTCAGCAGTCGAAGGATTATTTTATGAAATATGTCAATAACCTCTCCAGGGGTACGGAGACAAAAAAAGAAGATTGGAGAGCGTATTACTATACTGCACTATCATTAGTCAGAGCAGAAATAATTTCACAACGTGCAGGCCATGCATCAACTATCGATGAAACTTCATCTTTAGCAGAAAAATACATCAGTGGAATCTTTGTGAAAAACCCAAATAATGCAGAAGCTAATATTCTTTTGTCACAAATTTATCTTTTAAAGTCATTAAACACTACTTCTGAGAGTGCTGCTTATTTAGCTAAAGCTAACGAATATCTGGCAAAGGCAGAAACTGAAGACAAGAATAATCCCAGAATTGATGTTCTAAAAGGTGAAATCGCATTAAATTCTCCGACAAAAAACGGAGGAAATAAAGAAGCGGCAAAAACCTATTTTAATTCTGCCTCTGCTAAGTTTAAAACTTATAGTAAAAAGTCTAATCTTGACCCAAGCTGGGGGAAAGAAGATTTAACCTACTATCTTTCTAATCTTAAATAACATATCATAATTAAGATAATTTTTGCTATTATGAAAAAAATCTACCTTATATTACTGTTAGCCTTTTCAAATATCTTTTTTGCACAGTCCGATTGCGCTTCAGCGATACCGGTTTGTGGCAATTCAGATATTTCTTATTTCCCTACAGGTCCGGGAACCATCGATGATCAGGTAAATGCTAACGGAAGCTGTTTAAGTGCAAACGAGCATTACTCCGTATGGTACCAGTTTACGGTAGCTACATCCGGAACTTTAACGTTTACCATTTCCCCTCAGGCTCCTTACAATGCCGATTATGACTTTGCTGTATACGGACCCAATAAAACCTGTGGCACCAAAGGAGCTCCGATACGTTGTAATTATGCAGGGGTACAGGCCGCTCCGAATCAGACAGGATTACAGATTGGTCTAACCGCTAATTCCGGCGCATGGAGTCCGGCGATGAACGTTGTAGCCGGTGAATCGTATTATCTGATTGTGGACAACTGGTCCGGCGCCAATGCCGCACTGGCTTTTTCATTAACCTGGGGAGGAACTGCTACATTAACTTCGCCATTTAATGATCCTACAATTCAGCCGAATCCATTTAATCCGATTGGAATTCCTGGAGCTACAGCATCTGCCCCAAGACTTATAGAACTTTGTAATATTGGAGTACCCTATAATTTTGAAGTTAACAGCACCAATATTATCAACGGAAATCCGAATTTCTTCGTAAAATACTATAGAACATCTAACGATGCTTTATCTGATACGAATGCAATTACAGCTCCGATTCTTGTAAATACTACAGATACCTATTATTATGCAATCCGTTATCAGGATCCGGCTAACCCCAACAACCCGACCAATAAATGTTTCAACATCAACGCCTTTAAATTTAAAGATGTTACTTTCACAGCAAACAATGCCAGTTTGACAGAATGTAATAACAATAATAACGGAGTTGCGGTATATAACCTAACGACAACTACATTATATACACCAAACCCGGCATACACGTATACAACGAAATATTATCCAACCATTGTGGATGCCAATAATGGGACTAATGAAATTACGAACCCGTGGGCTTACACTTCTTCTACCGGAGATGTATATGCAAAAATAACAACCAATTTAGGATGTTCTGATATTGCAAAAATTACATTAAACTTTTATCCTGTAGTAACGGTTCAGGATATCACCCTAAGATCATGCTTTATTGCAACAAATCCTGCAACGGCTTCATTTGATCTTACCTCAGCGCCTGTAACATCGCAGCAGGGAACCAAAACCTATTATCCGTCTCTTGCAGATGCGATAGCAGGAACCAACCAGATATTAAACCCATCATTGTATATTTCTCCAAATGGCGTGGTTTTCATTAAAGTTACCAATTCAAACGGATGTTATGCTGTTGCTAAAGTAACATTGGTAGTTCTTCCTCCGGTATATTCCAGCTTACTGGATGATAAAATCATCTGTATGGAAGATACGACTACCCTGGATGCAGGACCTGGATTCACTTCTTACAAGTGGAGCACCGGTGCAACCTCTCAGACGATCACCAATGTTTCGGTAGGAACTTATTGGGTAGAACTTAAAACAGGAGAATGTGTTACCCGTCAAACGGTAAAGGTGTATCCTTCCGAGCAGCCTGTTATTTCAAACATCGATATTACCAACAATACGATAACGGCAAATGTTGTCGGAGGAACCGCCCCTTACAAATATTCACTGGACGGAATTAAGTGGCAGGACTCTAATGTCTTTAACGATGTTCCAAGAGGTGATAATACCATTTATGTAAAGGATGGCTATGACTGTGATCCGATTACGGTAACGGTAGTGGTTCCGAATCTGGTGAATGTGATAACACCAAACGGAGACGGGGTAAATGATGTGATCGATTATTCCGCTTTAGCAGGTAAGAAAGGGCTAGTCTTAACCATTTACGACCGATATGGCGTAAAAGTAGGTCAGGCTGATAAATCCAACGGCTACAAATGGGACGGAACAACACTCGGCAAAAAAGTTCCTACGGGAACCTATTGGTACTCGGTTGAGTGGAATGAAAATGATAAAAAGAATACACCATTCAAATTCTCAGGATGGGTAATGGTGAAAAATAGAGAATAAAACTATTGATAGTAAAAGAAAACCGCTTGGTAAAAGCGGTTTTTTTCACATTTAATAAAAAAGAATTAAACCATATTAAAAATCAGTTATAATGAAGAAAATATTACTTCTAACTGTCTTGTTTCTGTCGCAATTGCTGTTTTCACAATCAGATTGTATATCAGCAATTCCGGTATGCGGAAACTCCGACATTTCTTATAATCCCGGCAGTTCGGGAACCGTTCAGGAAGCCACTTCGGCAAGCTGTCTGGACGTAGAACATTATTCAGTATGGTACGTTTTTACAGCTGCAACTACCGGAACCATCGAGTTTACCATCACTCCTAACACAGTTCCCGGTGTTACGCATTACGATTATGACTTTGCTGTTTACGGGCCGAACATCAACTGTGCTACTTGGGATTTCGGAAATGCTATTAAATGTAACTTTTCCGGCACAAGCGGTCCGACAGGGCTAAGCTCAACGATCACCGGATCTCAGTGGGAAACCCCATTAAATGTAACAGCAGGTGAAACTTATTATCTTCTTATAGACAATTATATTCCAAGCAACCCATACGGATTTTCCTTAACATGGGGTGGAACGGCTTCGTTAACTTCTGCATTTAACGATCCTGCATTGACGCCAAACCCATTCATTACACCGGGAGCACCAGCCGCGAATCCTTCCGATCCAAATGAGATTTTAAAGTGCGCATTACCTACGATGTTCGATTTTAGCACATTATCCACAGGAATTATCAATGGAAATCCGAACTTCTCCGTATCTTATCACTTAACAAGTAATGATGCGATTACAGGAGCATTGCCAATCACTACGCCGATCATGGTGGATGCGACTTCTATTTATTATTACAGAATTAAATATACCGACCCTGTAGATCCTACCAATCCTAAAAACGGCTGTTTCCAGGTTGGGAAGTTTAAATTCAGGTCCGGGAATATTGTGGTAAACAATGCTACCATAACGGCTTGTAACTACGATGATACCGGCATTGGATATTTCGATTTGAACTCTGCTAACGTTTACGGGCCTACCAATGTCACTAAAACGTATTATCCGACGATGGCAGATCTTAATGCAGGAACCAACCAGATTACCACTCCTTCATCTTATGCATCTGCTCCAAAAAAAGTATATGTAAAGATTGTTACCAGCGAAGGCTGTGTGGGAACCGGAGAAATCACCCTGCAATTCCTGCCTGCTTTAACTGTAGTTGCGGCTACTGTAAATGCATGTAATAACAATAATGCCGGAACCGGAGTTTTCGATCTGACGGCACCGGATGTTTATCCTACATCTACCAACGTTACGAAAAAATACTACCCTACGATCGTGGATATGAACGCAGGAACCAATGAAATTACCAATCCTGCCGCTTACACTTCTGCTGCTCCGAAAACAGTATATGTAAAAGTACGGACTCCACAGGGATGTACAGGGTACAACGAGATCAAACTGGAGTTTTACCCGGTTGTCGTAGTCAATGACGCCAGCGTAGAAGAATGTTATATAGAATCGAATGTAACCAATGCAGCATTTAACCTGACCCAGGTAAATGTAACCTCGCAAACAAGTGTTACCAAGAAATATTTCAAAACCCTGGCAGACGCTGTTGCAGGAACCAATGAAATCATCAATGCTGATACTTACATTTCAACCACGGGTGTTGTTTATGTAAAAGTGATAAGCATACAAAACTGTTATGCCATTGCGAAAATCAACCTTAAAGTTCTGCCTCCTGTAAAATCAAGCGTTCTAAAAGACAAGATTATTTGTATTGAAAACAAAACAAGTCTGGATGCTGGGCCTGGGTTTGATGCTTATGAATGGAGCACCGGTGCTACGACATCATCTATTACCAATGTAGGAGCCGGATCATACTGGGTAAAACTGAAAACAGGAAAATGCTGGACATTACAGGAAGTAAAAGTAAATGCTTCTGCGCAGCCTGTTATCACAAATATTGAAATCAACAATGATTCATTTACCATAACAGTTAACGGAGGCAAAGGTCCTTACCAGTATTCGTTAGATGGCACCAATTGGCAGGATTCCAATGTTTTCACGGGTCTTCCGAGAGGGGAAAACAAAGTGTATGTAAGGGATTCTTACAATTGTAACCCGATCAGTGTTCAGGTAACGGTTCCGAATCTTCTGAACGCCATTACACCAAACGGCGACAACAAAAACGATTATATCGATTACTCAGCTTTAGCCTATAAGAAAAATCTTGTTTTCACGGTATATGACCGATACGGAAACATGATTTATAAAGCAGATAAAATCAGAAATTACACTTGGGACGGAACTTCCAACGGTAAAAAAATCGTAACGGGAACTTATTGGTACACCATTACATGGACAGAAAATGATAAAAACAATACTGAAACGAAATACAGCGGATGGGTATTGGTAAAAAATATCAACTAAAATAAGTCGATTTATTTTAAATAAAATCACCTCAAAACTGAGGTGATTTTTTTATACACATCATCTTAACCCCTTTTCTACAATAAATCCGGGCAAAATTGTGTTTATAAATTGTTGAATACTATTTTTTAATTCAATTTTCAAAAAAACTATCTTTGCAGAACTATGGCGCAGAAAGAAACATTATCGACATTGACGAACGGAAACTTTGCAAAAGAACTCTCTATTGCCGACGGAAAAATGCCGCCCAACGCACTGGATTTCGAAAGGCTGGTGATCGGAACTTTTTTAATTGATAAAAAAGGTCTTGACCACTCCATCGATTTGCTGACACCGGAGGTTTTTTATGATCCGAGACATCAGGTCATTTTTTCTACCATTTTAAAATTATACGAAG
Source organism: Chryseobacterium sp. SORGH_AS_0447 (assembly GCF_030818695.1). Taxonomy (NCBI): domain Bacteria; kingdom Pseudomonadati; phylum Bacteroidota; class Flavobacteriia; order Flavobacteriales; family Weeksellaceae; genus Chryseobacterium; species Chryseobacterium sp. SORGH_AS_0447. The sequence goes on from NZ_JAUTAR010000001.1 coordinate 114,877, forward strand.
GCAACCAGCCGGTCGATCTGATGACCATTATCCAGGCGCTGAAAAAAGAAGGAAGATTGAACCTGGCCGGCGGAGACAGCTATATCATCGATCTGACAATGGGCGTAAGCTCATCGGCCCACATTGAATATCACGTTCGTGTTATCCTGGAAAAATACATTTTAAGAAGCTTAATTAATGTTTCAGCCAATGTAATTGATGCTTCTTACAAAGAGTCCACTGATGTTTTCGAACTGTTGGACAAAGCAGAGCAGTCTTTTTTTGAAATCACCAACGGAACCATTAAAAAAGGATTCGATACGGCAAACTCACTGGTAAAGCAGGCTATCGACACCATTAAATCCCTGAAAGATAAAGAAGGGCTTTCTGGAGTACCTTCCGGATTCCGGGATGTGGATAAAGAAACCGGGGGCTGGCAGAATTCCGATCTTATTATTATTGCTGCACGTCCGGCGATGGGGAAAACGGCCTTCTTACTTTCCATGGCCAGAAACATTGCTGTAGGCCACAAAATTCCGATGGCATTATTCTCGCTCGAGATGGCATCGGTACAGCTTATCACAAGGATGATTGCTTCCGAAACAAGAATTTCATCGGAAAAACTCAGAAAAGGAACACTGGACGACGAAGAATGGCAAAGACTGTTCTCCAACGTATCCGAACTGGAAAATGCACCTTTATATATCGACGAAACCCCTTCCCTTTCCATCTTCGACTTCCGTGCGAAATGCCGGAGACTGGTGATGCAGCATGGAGTACGGCTGATCATGGTCGACTACCTTCAGCTGATGACCGCCGGTGGTGGCGGAAAAGGAGCCGGAAACCGGGAGCAGGAGATCTCCATGATCTCCCGTTCATTAAAAGCCATTGCAAAAGAACTTAACGTTCCGGTAATTGCGCTTTCGCAGCTTTCGCGAAGTGTGGAAACCCGTCCCGGGAAAAGACCGCAGCTTTCCGATCTAAGGGAATCCGGAGCGATTGAGCAGGATGCGGATATCGTATCCTTCATCTTCAGGCCGGAATATTACAAGATCACCGTTTGGGACAATGATGAAGAAGGACAGGAAACCTCAACAGAAAACCAGGCCGAACTTATCATCGCGAAGCACCGAAACGGGGCTACTGCTGACGTGCGTTTATCCTTCCTGAAACATTTTGCAAAATTTGGGGATATCGAAGCCGCGTTTGACGGAGGCATGGGCGGAGGATATCCGTCAGGTTTCAGTACTCCTGAGCCTAGCGGTTTCGATAAAATTAAAACCACGATTCAGCCGGGAGCCGCTTTTGATTTACCGGACAGTTCGAAACTTTCAGGATCTTCCATGAATGATTTTGATGACGATGATGATTTTCCTTTCTAACAATTAAAGGTAAATCTTTCTGAATCTTAAACTAAACCTGAGCCTTCACCTCAACCTGATATGAGAATTGAAATATATACCGATGGAGCTTGTAGCGGAAATCCCGGAAAAGGCGGATACGGAATTCTCATGCGTGTTCCTGAAAAAAACTATCAGAAAACATTCTCGAAAGGTTTTAGAAAAACCACCAACAATCGGATGGAACTATTGGCGGTAATCACTGCGCTGGAAAAATTGAAATCTCCTGACAATGATATTCATATTTATACCGACAGCAAATATGTAGCCGATGCCATCAATCAGAATTGGCTCGCCGGATGGATCAGACGAGGATGGAAAAATGTAAAAAATCCTGATCTGTGGCAGAAATTTGTCATTCTGTATAATCTCCATAAGCCTAAAATGCACTGGATCAAGGGTCACGCCGGACATTTCGAAAATGAATTGTGTGATAAGCTGGCAGTGGCTGCAGCGGCATCACCGAATCTTGAAATAGATCACTATTTTGAAAGTCTGGAAAACAATACTTTATTTTAGTATCTTCGACTACTACTCCGATCGAAAATTTTCATTATTTACCCTTTAAACTTATCATTTTTTGACGATTAGCCATCATTTCCGGCAAAATTAACATTGAATACGTATTTATTGGTTGGGATTTAATATCTTTGGCAAGTCTAATTTTAAGTATCATCATATATGAATAAAAAACTATTGGCTTGTTTCATCCTGCTCTTATCGTGCGTTCTGGGAAAATTCTCAGCTCAGACGTATCAGCTGACGGGAAACCCTGTAGTGACTACAGGATGGGATATAGTCCCTTCCGCAGCGGTTAACACGGACTTTATTCAGCTTACTGCCGACCAGATCTCTCAGGTAGGCGGTATCAAATTAAATGCTCCCATCAATCTTAAATTCTGCGATAAATGGAGGGTGGAATTCGATTTCAGGATCGACGGAAACGGGACAACCAGCTACGGACGTGGTGACGGTTTTGCCTTTTGGTACCTTGCCAATCCTCCTGCTGCCTATACCGCAGGTGGTGGTTTGGGAATTCCCGCCAACTCTACCGGGCTGATGGTAGGATTTGATATCTTTAACAACAGTACCGAAGCGCAGATGAGCAAAGTACACGTTCTTTATGGAACCAACAATACAGCCGGATCAAATATTGAATTCAACAATACACCGGGAAGTACATTTCATACAGCAGATCTTAACCCTACCCAACCTTTTGTAGGTGCTACTTATAAGCATGTGGAAGTATTGGGACAGGTAGATCCTGCGACGCCTGCCAACTGGATTATCAGTATCAAGATCGACGGCATTACAGTAGTAAACCAATCTTTTGCCCCTTCGGGAGCAGCGGTGGGAATGACACAAGGCTACTTCGGTTTCTCAGCATCTACGGGAGCGGCAAGTGCAAGACACTCTATTAAAAATGCGAAAATTTTTACCGATAAAGTTTCGATCAACCAGACAACTGTTTCGGCGAGTGTATGCCCGAATCCTTCTACCGGACAGGGAACCATTAATTTAACGACATTCCAGAACCAGTTTGTAACGAATCCGGCGAACTACACATTCACTTACAGCGTTGGCGGAACTCCGATTACGAATCCGACCAACTTTCAGTTCAGCGCAAATACAACCGTATCAGTACGAATTAAAGATAATGCCGGGCTTCTTTGTGATAACCCGGACGGTAAGATCCAACTGACCCTATCGCCGTTCACTGCAACAGCAGCCACTCTTACCGAATGTAATAATAATAACGCCGGGACTGCAACCTATAACCTGACGCTTGCCAACGTGAATGAGCCTGCCGGTTCTACCAAAAAGTTCTACACGACGATGGCCGCTACCACAGAGATCACCAATCCGACCGCTTATGTTTCGGCAGCCGGAACCGTATATGTAAAAGTTACTACACCTCAGGGATGTCAGGGATCTGCCCCTATTACTTTAGCATTTTATCCGCAGATTGCATCACAGGATGCGACCATGGAATCCTGCTTTATTGATGTTGCGCCTACAACCGCTTTATTTAATCTTACCCAGGCCAATGTAACCTCAGCAACAGGAGTTACGAAAAGGTATTTCAAAACGCAGGCTGATGCGCTGGCCGGAACCAATGAAATTTTAAATCCTTCCACTTATATCGCGACATCATCAACAGTATATGTTAGAATCACCAATGTAACGAATTGTTTCGTAATCGTAAAAATAACCCTGAAGGTTTTACCTCCGATCTATTCTTCCGTGCTGAAAGATAAAACCATCTGTATCGACGCCAAAACCAGCCTGGATGCAGGACCTGGCTTCGACACCTACCTATGGAGTACGGGAGCAACTACGCAGACGATCCAGAACATTGCTCCGGGTCAGTATTGGGTACAGCTAAAAACCGGAAGATGTACAACGTTACAGACTGTAAAGGTGAACATAGCAAACCAACCGGTGATTTCCAGCATTGATATCAGCAACAATACGATTACCATCAATGTAAAAGGCGGAAAAGGACCTTTCCAATATTCTCTTGACGGAATTAAATGGCAGGATTCCAATGTCTTTACCGGACTTCCGAGAGGTGAAGTTACCGTATACGTAAAAGACTCTTACAACTGTACACCAATCCATGTTCAGATCACAGTTCCGAATCTGATCAATGCCATCACGCCAAACGGGGATAATGTAAACGACGTTATCGATTATTCCGCTTTAGCGTACAAGAAAAATCTTGTTTTCACGGTATATGACCGATATGGAAACAAACTTTACGAAGCCAACAAAATCAGAAACTTCAAGTGGGACGGTACTTCCGGCAACAAGAAAATATTGACCGGCACTTACTGGTATACCATCACCTGGAATGAAAATGACAAAAACAATACACAGACTTCTTATAACGGCTGGGTATTGGTAAAAAATAGGGAATAATATATTCTAAAAGATCACTCCGACCGGAGTGGTCTTTTTTTTATTCTCAACATCTATTTAATCAATTTAAAAAGGATTTATTGCCTTTATTATATTAATCATCAGTTAATTTACTCAAATGAAAAAACTATTACTCCTTAATTTTTTTATCATTTTTCTAGGTTTTAGCGGAAAAATCTCTGCACAGACCTACCAGCTTGCCGGAAACCCGGTGAATACCACAGGCTGGGACCTTGTTTCCAATGCTACGGTAAACACAGATTTTATACAGCTTACCCAGGATATTACCAGTCAGTTCGGAGTGGTAAAACTGTCAACCCCTATCAATCTTAAATACTGTGACAAATGGAAGGTCGAATTTGATTTCAGGATCGACGGAAACGGGACGGCAGCCTACGGTCGCGGGGACGGATTTACGTTCTGGTACCTGAGTAACCCACCCACCGGCTTTACGAGCGGAGGTGGTCTGGGCATCCCTTCAAATGCCAACGGACTGATGGTCGGTTTTGATATTTTCAACAACTCTACCGAAGGTCAGATGAGTAAAATTCATGTCTTGTACGGAACAAACAACTTACCGGCAGGAGCCAACAATATCGAATACAACAATACACCGGGAAGCACTTATCACACTCCCGATCTGAATCCTACCCAGCCTTTTGTAGGATCCACTTATAAACATGTTGTCGTAAACGGAACCATCGATCCTTTGAATGCCAACATTTGGAATATTAAAATCCAGCTCGACGGTGTTGTACTGGTAGACCAGCCTTTCACCGCTTCAGGAGGTGCTGTAGGGATGACAACCGGTTACTTCGGGTTTTCTGCAGCTACGGGAGGCGCCAGCGCAAGGCATTCTATTAAAAATGCGAAAATCTATATCGATAAAGTTCCGATCCTTACGAATACCGTTACCCCTTTTGTATGTGTAAATCCAGCTACAGGAAGCGGAACAGTAGATTTAACTTCTTTCCAGAACCAGTTTGTGACCAACCCAGCCAACTATGTATTTACTTACTTCGGGCCTGGAGGGACACCGATTACGAATCCTTCGAATTATACTTATCCTGCAGGAACAACGACGATTACGGTAGTGGTAAAAGATCCTTCTTCCACACTCTGCGACAATGGTGACGGAAAAATCGTATTGACTCCTACTGCTTTTGCAGCTAATGATGTAACACTTACCGGCTGTAACAATGACAATGCGGGAGGAGCTGTTTTCAATCTTACCAATGCCGCGCTTTCTTCGGTGACGGGAAGTACATCGGTGTTCTATAATTCCATGTACGACCTGAATCATCACATCAATGCGATTACCAATCCTTCGGCCTTTTTCTCGCCGGCAGCTACAATCTATGCTCAGGTAACCACTCCGCAGGGCTGTACAGACGTAGCCGAGATCACTCTTTCGATTTCCCCTGTTGTAACAGTACAGAATGCGACGTTAAGAGCCTGCGCCATTGCTACAAATCCTTCAACCGGTCTGTTTGACCTTACCACAGCTTTAGTATCTTCACAGCCGGGAACAAAGACATATTTCCCATCATTAACGGATGCACAGAATGGAACCAACCCGATCCAGACACCGGCAACCTACACTTCTCCCAACGGCATAGTATACATCAAAGTAACCAATGCCAACGGTTGTTATGCCATCGCCAAAGTCACCCTGATTGTTATTCCACAGGTTTTCTCTATGACGCTGGATGATAAAATTATCTGTATGGAAGACACAACGACCCTTGACGCTGGTTCTGGATTTACAAGCTATAAGTGGAGCACGGGCGCAACCAGCCAGAGCATTAATAATGTAACAGTAGGAACGTATTGGGTAGACCTGAAAACGGGAGACTGTACTGCAAGACAGACCGTAAAAGTATATGCCGCCCAGCAGCCGGTAATTACAAGTGTTGACATTTCCAATACAACAGTAACGGTCTATGCAAACGGAGGAACCGCACCTTATAAATACTCAATGGATGGAATTCACTGGCAGGATTCCAATGAATTTAAAAATGTACCTAGAGGAGACAGCCAGGTGTATGTAAAAGACGCTTACGACTGTGATCCGATTACCATTACTATCGTTGTACCGAACCTCATCAATGTCATTACTCCGAATGGTGACGGTGTAAATGATGTGATCGATTACTCTGCCCTTGCCGGGAAGAAGAATTTGACATTCAGCATCTTTGACCGATACGGTGCGAAAATTCACGAAGCCGACAAATCCAACCGGTACAAATGGGACGGAACCGTAGGCGGACGGAAAGTATCTACCGGAAGCTACTGGTATTCCGTTTCGTGGAATGAAAACGACAAGAAAAGCACGCCGATCAAATATTCCGGATGGATTTTGGTAAAAAACAGAGATTAGGAAAATAACCATTCCATATATATGAAAGGATCACTTCAAATTTATTTGGAGTGATCTTTTTTTAGTCTAATTTAGAATAAGATATTTTGCATAATTCTGATTTAATTCACATTCAATTATTAAATTTGTCCTATGAATTATTTGGAGGCTTTAAGCAGAAGATATTCTGTAAAAAAATTTAACGGCGAGATTATTCCTCAGGAAATATTGCATAATATTCTTGAATCGGGAAAATTATCGGCAAGCTCCCTGGGCCTCCAGCCTTATGAAATTCTGATTATAGAAAGTGAGGAGATGAAGCAAAAATTGATTCCGGCTTTTTATAATCCGTCTCAGATTTCCACCTGTTCACATCTGGTTGTTATTGTGGCCAAAAGAATAGTGGACGACCATTATATCAACGGCTATTTCCGGCACATTTCGAAGGTAAGGGATACCCCGCTGGAAAAGCTGGATCTTTTTAAAAACAGCATCAATCAACATATTAATCAAAAGACTCAAGATGAAATTTTCAGCTGGGCAGAAAAGCAGGCTTATATCGTGCTGGCCAATCTTATGTATGCCGCAGCGATCGAAAATGTAGACACCTGCCCGATGGAAGGCTTCCGCCAGGAACTGATTGAAGAAATTTTAAGCATCAATCCTGAAACCGAAAAAGTAAGCGTTACCCTTGCATTAGGCTACCGATCGGAGGAAGATCATTTTCAGCACATGAAAAAAGTGAGAAAACCAAACGAAAAATTGTTTAAATTTATTTAGTCATTAGACGATTTTTCTTAAACCAAGGATATGATAAAAGCGGATGTACTAGTAATCGGTTCCGGGATTTCGGGACTTTCCTATGCCATAAAAATTTCTGAACAGCTTCCCGATGCCAAAATAATCATCGTAACCAAGTCAGACGAAGATGAAAGCAACACCAAATATGCCCAAGGCGGCCTTGCGGTGGTTACAGATTCTAAAAATGATAATTTCCAAAAACATATCGAGGATACGATGCGTGCCGGAGATGGGGAAAACAAACGCGATGTCGTGGAAATGGTCGTTACGGAAGCACCTGCGAGATTTAACGAAATCGTGGAATGGGGTGCCAACTTCGATATGAAAAACGGTGAATTCGCTTTAGGAAGAGAAGGCGGCCACACCGAGAACAGGATTGTGCATCATAAAGATATCACCGGGTTTGAGATAGAAAGAGCTTTGCTGGAAACCGCCAATAAAAGTGATAACATTGAGATCTTGGACCATCATTATGTGATCGATATCATTACCCAACACCACGTTCCGGGAAAAGAACTGAACGAAGGCGACATCCACTGTTACGGTGCTTATATTTTAGATGAAAAATCTAAAAAAATTAAAAAAATCACCTCAAAGATCACTTTGGTCGCAACAGGAGGTGCCGGCCATGTTTACAAGAATACCACCAATCCTACCATTGCTACCGGAGACGGAATTGCTTTTGTAGCCAGAGCAAAAGGCAAGGTTTCCAATATGCAGTATTATCAGTTTCACCCGACGGCCTTATACAGTAAAATTGACGGGATGCTGTTCCTGATTTCGGAAGCCGTTCGTGGTGACGGAGCCAAACTACGGACGAAAAAGGGCGAAAAATTCATGCATAAATATGATGAGCGTGAAGAATTGGCCTCCCGGGACATCGTGGCAAGAGCTATTGATGCTGAAATGAAAGTCACCGGTGATGAATATGTTGGACTCGACTGCCGTGAAATGAACCGTGAAAAATTCCTGGAACATTTCCCTAATATTTATAAAAAATGTAAAGACGAGGGGGTAGATCCTTTCACCCAGCTGATTCCCGTGGTTCCTGCTTGCCATTACCTGATGGGAGGAATTGAAGTAGACCGGGACGGACAGTCTTCCATCAGAAACCTTTTCGGCGTGGGAGAATGTACCAATTCAGGACTTCACGGCGCTAATAGACTGGCTTCCAATTCTTTATTGGAAGGACTGGTTTTTGGACACAATGCTGCAATGAAAACCGTCGAGCTTCTTAATGAAAACAATTTTAACTTTGATGATTTGAAAGCCGTACCGGAATGGAATGAAGAAGGCATGAAGATCATGGATGAAATGGTAATTGTTTCGTATTTGAGAAAGCAGCTTCAGGAAATGATGAGCGACTTGGTAGGCATTGTAAGAAGCAATCGCCGTCTTAGCATGGCTTTACAGAAGCACCAGGAAATTGCTGCAGCCGTTGATGAAATATACCACTACTCCATTCTTTCTCCGCAACTATCAGAATTAAGAAATTTAACTACCGTGGCGCATCTTATCATTACCCAATCTATGGAAATGACTGAAAATAAAGGTGCGTTTTATAATAAAGACTTAGTTTAAAGTTTAACACAGTACATGGAAATCTTCGGCCTGAGAATTTTAACCATCGTCAATATTTTATATTTTTTAGGAATATTGTTGATTTTTATTGTTTTTATAGTGATGGTTTTTCTGATTTTCGGAGGTCATCGCCACGATGCAATCTATTTTCTTGGCTGGATGTTCTTATTAGCTTCTGCAGCTTTCGGAAATAAGTTTTTCAATTATTTAAAGAAAGTAATTATTTCTGAAGCAAAACATCCGCTTCCATTAAATTTATTATGTAACATCCTTAGAATGGGGAAACCATATTATTTTGGAAGAGAAACATTTGATCTGGACGAAATCATTCGTGACAATAAGCTTCCATTGACTTTTTATTATGTTAGTAATCCTCAACATCCTATTCTTCAATTTAAAAGAGATAAAATTCTTTTCCATAATCAGGAATACGACTGGAAAAGTTTCAATTGGAAATATTTTCTTTTCCGTGAAAGTCCATGGCACACAAAAAATGCCAAACATATCATTGAATTTACAGGCACCAATAAAAATAACATCCGGATAAAGAATAAGATCTATTTTGAAAAAATAAAAGCTCAAGAAAATGAAGTAATTTTGCTTTTTGTGATTCACGATTTATTATTCGGAAGCAAATCATCTTATTACTATTAAATTAAAGATATGAAAAGACCAGCATACGTTACTGATAAAGTTTTAAAACTATTCATAAAAAACGCTCTTGAAGAAGACATCCAGGATGGTGACCACTCCACTCTTTCTACCATCCCGAAAGATCTGGAGCAGAGCGCCAAGCTTCTGGTGAAACAGAATTGCATCCTGGCAGGTGTAGAGCTGGCCGAAATTATTTTCAAGACTTTTGATAAAGATTTGAAAATAGAGACCTTCGTAAAAGATGGGGACGCCGTAAAAGTGGGTGATGTAGCCTTTATCGTCACAGGAAGCGCAAGATCGATTCTTTCCACGGAAAGACTGGTATTAAACTGTATGCAGCGGATGAGCGGAATTGCTACCCTGACCCACGATTGGGATTCCAGGTTGGTGGGTACCAAAACAAAGCTTCTGGATACCCGGAAAACCACCCCCCCAACTTCAGGGTTTGTGAAAAATGGGCCGTGGCGATCGGCGGCGGGACTAATCACCGGTATGGCCTTTACGATATGATTATGTTGAAAGACAACCACATTGATTATAACGGAAGCATTACCAATGCTGTAAAAATGGCTAAAGACTATATTAAAAAGAATAAGAAAAAGCTGAAGATAGAGGTCGAGACCCGAAATCTTGACGAAGTTCAGGAAGCCATCAACGCCAAAGTCGACCGAATCATGCTCGACAATATGGATATAAAGACCATGAAAAAAGCCGTTAAGCTTGTTAACGGTACCTGCGAAATCGAAGCATCCGGCGGAATTACCCGTGATCAACTAAAAGAAATTGCCTCCACAGGAGTCACCTATATCTCTGCCGGAGCCCTCACTCACTCGGCTGACAATATGGATTTAAGTCTGAAAGCTGTTAAATAGGGATTGAATTTTCAATAAAAATAAATATATTCTATTAAAAATTCAATAATGTGATTTTTTTCATACGGAATCTCAACTATTATTCAATGCATTGTAAATCAGAAATTTAAACCTTATTGAGAATGGTTAAAAATTAACATACAGTTAATATTAGTTAAAATATATTTCCTCAATTTTGCAGAAAATTTAATCTAACTATTACTAACGATTATGAAATTAATCAACAAATCAATGCTTACTGCGATAATCACGTTATCCACAGCAAGCGTTTATTATGCTCAACAGGTTCAGGATACTGTAAAAGACACAAGATCCAAAGACATTGAGCAGGTTGTACTTACAGGAGTTGCTGATATTGCTAAAGAGAGAAAAACTCCGGTAGCTGTTTCTACAATCAAAGAAGCACAAATCGTACAAAGATTGGGTAACCAGGAATTTCCTGAGATCCTGAACACAACACCATCTGTATATGCTACTAAAGGCGGTGGTGGTTTTGGAGATGGACGTTTGAACGTAAGAGGTTTTGACACTTCTAATACTGCTGTAATGATTAACGGTGTTCCCGTTAATGATATGGAAGGTGGTACAGTATATTGGTCCAACTGGGCCGGGCTTTCTGATGTAACTTCTGCCATGCAGATTCAAAGAGGTCTTGGAGCATCAAAATTAGCAATTGCTTCTGTAGGAGGAACAATTAATATTATAACAAGAGCTGCAGATAAAAAGAAAGAAGGTAATGTAACTGTAGGTCTTGGTAATGATGGTTATCTTAAAACTTTATTTTCTTATAATACCGGAAAATCTGCAAAAGGGTGGTCTACTTCATTCTTAATGAGTAGAACAGCTGGAGCAATGTACATTGATGGTTCAGATTTTGAGGCATATAATTATTATTTCGCTTTAGGCTTCCAGCCAAATAAAAAGCACGATTTCCAATTTACCTTTACAGGAGCTCCACAATGGCATAATCAAACATTTAATAATACCATCGCAACCGATTTGGATATGGGCGACGGAAGATTAGATGGTATCTTATCTGATAAACCAAACAGAAGATATAACTCTAACTGGGGTTATTTAAATGGAGAACAATATTCACAAAGTGTAAATTTCTACAGCAAGCCAGTTGCATCTATTAACTGGGACTGGAATATTTCTGAAAAATCAAAATTATCTACTGTTGGATATGCCTCTTGGGGTAGAGGTGGTGGAACAGGAATTTTGGGTTCCATCAACGGAAAGGGTATCAACGCTTTACCAAAGACAGCAGATGGATTGATTCGTTTTGATGATATTTATGCTTGGAATACGGGACAAACAGTTGCCGACTTTGGAGCAAATAACAAGACGCCGTTTATTGGTACAAGTTCCAATGGTATTACCAGAAGAGCGAGTATAAACTCACATGACTGGTATGGAATTCTATCTAATTTCCAACATAAAGTTAATGATAACTGGAATTTCTCTTTAGGTATAGATGCAAGGTACTACTATGGTTATCACCCAGGTCTTGTTACTGGTTTCTTAGGAAATAGAGAATATCGTGAAGCAGGAAACTTCAATCAATATCCGTATTATACAGTTACGCAAGCATATGAACCTGTACCGCCGGCAAATCCTTTTGCAGCTGCGGTGAAAGATAAATCGCAGATTGTATATAGAAATTATGACGGTAAAGTTCTTTGGGGAGGAGTTTTTGGACAATTAGAATATACAAACGACAAAATTTCTGCATTTGTTCAAGGTTCTGCGTCTGAACAAAGTAACCAGAGGATCGACAATTGGGTAGGAACAGCAGATCTTTATAGTGGATCAACTTTAATTGCCTCTCACCTACAACAAGGACAAGAAGTAAGCAGAACAACAGAACAAAAATTCAGATTTGGATATAATGCAAAAGCCGGTGTAAATTATAACATTGATGAACAGCATAATGTTTTTGTAAATCTTGGTGTTTATTCCAAACAACCAAATCAAAATGCTATTTTCCCTTATAACTTACCAACTAAAACGTTCGGCTCTCTATATCAGCAAATTGAAAACAAAGATTTAAGAAACGAAAAAATATCTTCTGCTGAAATTGGTTATGGATTTAAAAGTGGTAAATTCAGAGCAAATCTGAACGCTTATTACACAGATTGGAAGGATAGATTTGTTCGTATTACAGGTATTACTTATATTAATCCTGATAATACTACTGGTACAAATGGTACAGCAAGTTTAACAGGTGTGCGAGAAGTGCACATGGGGGTTGAATTGGAAACATTCTACAAACCTTTAAATTGGCTGGAATTCAACGGAATGCTTTCTTTAGGAAACTGGAAATACAAAAACAACCCAACAGGAAGGATAGCTAACGTAAATGGTGATCCAATTACTACGAATGGAAAAGACGAAGTAACTTTAGCGTTAGATGGACTGAAAGTTGGAGATGCAGCACAAACAACAGCTGCTTTAGGGGCAACAGTAAGACCTGTTAAGAATCTTGATGTTTTCGGAACTTGGAGATATTATGACAACTTGTACGGAACATTCAGCATTAATAATAGTTTTATTATTAGAGACGGAAATATTCCTGCAGCCAGAGCTGAGAAAGGTTCTTTAGAAGCACCTTCTTATAATCTTACAGATGTTGGAGCTTCCTATACATTTAATTTGAAGAACGGTAGTAGACTAATTGTTACGGCGAATATCTATAACCTATTTGACACTACCTACATTTCAGATTTGAGATCATCAGTTAAAAAAACATTCTCAGATTTTAAAACTAGTGCGAATACTAACGAGCAGGCACAAGCCTTGTTAGATGCTTATAACGCAAATCCTAAAAACTTCTACAAAGGGTTAGATGTTAGCAATAACGTTTATTTCGGATTCGGAAGAACTTGGTCAGCATCTCTTTCTTATAGATTCTAATCAAATAAAAACATTAGATTTTATACATACCAATCCCGGCATTTCGCCGGGATTTTTTTGTTATCTTTGTGTACTTAAAAAAGAAAAAATAGATTATGGAATTTTACAACATTTTGCTTAATGCGCACAAAGGAATCGGATACCTGGAAATTCTTCTGGTGACCTTATTTGTAGTTGCCCTTTTAACGACGATGTTCGGCTACAGTGGAAAAGTAAATAAGTTTCTTAAGAAAATTACCCTTTTCACAATGATCTTTTTCCATGTGCAGTTTATAGCAGGAATTGCTTTATTATTGGTATCTCCTGGGGTTAAAGCTGCTTTATCTGCAGGAACGTTAATGAGCGATTCTTATTCAAGATTTCAATACGTAGAACATCCGTTTTCAATGTTAATCGCTGCTGTTTTAATGACAATCGTTAACAAAAAAGTAAAAACAAACCCTACCATTACCTTAGGTGTAGTGATTATGGGATTAATTGCCGTAGGTTTATTTGCATTCGCGTTCCCTTGGACCAGAGTCTTTGGGGCATAAATATATTAACAAAATAATTTTTAATTAAATCAATGAAAGTAGCTGTAGTAGGTTCAACAGGAATGGTTGGACAAGTTATGCTTAAAGTTCTCGAGGAGAGAAACTTCCCTATCACCGAACTGATCCCGGTAGCATCCGAAAAATCTGTAGGTAACAAGGTGAAGTATAAACAGGAAGAATTTACAATTGTAAGCATGAAGGACGCTATAGCTGCCAAACCTGATATCGCGATCTTCTCTGCCGGAGGCGGAACTTCTCTTGAATTTGCTCCTCTTTTTGCTGAAGCAGGTACTACCGTGATCGACAATTCTTCTGCCTGGAGAATGGATCCCGACAAGAAACTGGTAGTTCCGGAAATCAATGCAGAGGTACTAACCAAGGAAGATAAGATCATTGCCAACCCGAACTGTTCTACGATTCAGCTGGTGATGGTATTAGGTCCATTGAATAAAAAATATGATCTTAAGAGAGTGATCGTTTCCACTTACCAATCCGTTACAGGAACCGGTAAAGCAGCCGTTGACCAGCTAAATGGAGAAATCGGCGGAGATGATTCCGTTGCTAAAGTATACCCTTACCAGATCTTCAAAAATGCATTGCCACACTGCGATGTTTTTGCAGACGACGATTACACAAAGGAAGAGATTAAACTTATGAAAGAACCTAAGAAAATTTTAGGGGACGACACGTTTAATTTAACGGCAACTGCCGTGAGGGTTCCGGTACAGGGAGGCCACTCGGAAAGTGTAAACATCGAGTTTGAAAATGAATTCGATCTTGACGAAGTAAGAAAAATCTTATCCGAAACTCCTGGAGTTGTAGTGGTAGACAATGTGAAAAACAACGAATATCCAATGCCTTTATATTCCGAAGGAAAAGATGAAGTCTTTGTCGGAAGGATAAGACGGGATCTCTCACAGCCCAAGACCCTGAATCTCTGGATTGTGGCGGACAATCTGCGAAAAGGAGCCGCAACCAACGCGGTACAGATTGCAGAATACCTGGTAGAAAAGAACTTAGTGTAAACTAACAAACATAAAAAGAGTCTCAAAATTGAGATTCTTTTTTTTAGCTAACCGATGAACGTTCAGCAGAATAAAAATAAAGATAAATTAGCCTTCCAGAAGCTTATAGCCGTTTTTGGAGTCATCCTTTTTATAGGGAAAATCGTTGCATGGAAACTGACGAATTCAGATGCGGTCTTTTCGGATGCGATGGAAAGTATCGTCAATGTAGTCAGCGCCTTTATGGGACTATATTCCCTTCATCTGGCCGCCAAACCGAAGGATGAAGACCATCCTTACGGCCATGGAAAGGTGGAATTTGTAACCTCCGGAATCGAAGGTGCCCTTATTGCCATTGCCGGAATCATGATCATTTATGAGGGCATCAACAGCCTTATCGTCGGAAAGGTTTTAAGCAAGCTCGATGTCGGTATCTGGATCATCGCGGCCACAGCTGTTGTGAATTACCTGTTGGGTTATATTTCTATTAAAAAAGGAGAAGCTGAAAACTCTCTGGTGCTGATTTCATCCGGAAAACACCTGCAATCCGATACCATTACCACTTTGGGTGTAGTGATCAGTTTAATTGTAGTTTATTTTACTAAAATTTACTGGCTGGACTCAGTAGTCGCTTTGATTTTCGGGCTGTATATCATCTTTGTCGGGTACAAGATCGTCCGGAAGTCTTTAAGCGGAATTATGGACGAGCAGGACCCTGAATTACTCAACCAGATTATCAAGGTACTGGAAGAAAACCGCCGAACGGAATGGATCGATGTGCACAACATGAAAATCCAGCAGTTCGGAGCCAATCTACATATCGATGCCCATATTACCTTACCCTGGTATTACAGCCTCCGCGATGCGCACAACGAAATGGAAAAAATGATCATCCTTCTGGCCAAAAACACCAAAAGAAGTGTCGAATTCAATTTTCATATGGACGACTGCAAGCCGATTTCCTGCCCGGTCTGCCAGATCGCAGACTGTCCGGTCCGTGAGAAAGATTTTGTGAAAAGAGTAACCTGGACCCCGGAAAATGTGACCAATACGGAAAAGCACACTGCGGAATGAAAGTATTAATTTAAAGTTGGCAGGATTTGATTTACTGTTAATTGAATATTGAAATGCATATCGGAATTCAGAGAGGTAAGTCAGTATTTTAAATTGGCTTTCTATTTATATAATAAAAAATGATCTCATTTGATAATAAATACCTCTAACTGTAATGTTGACAAATAAACTCCAAGCATCCAGCTTCCCTCTTCCAACCTATTAATCCAATTTCTGCTTTAAGTCCACATTAATTTATTTTTTCTCTAAATGTTTCCGGTAATAAAACATCGGGATAATCAGAAGCAGAATCAAGGGCTGGATTACGAACCGCCGCATATAGAAAGAAAACAGATATCCGATTTCAAAACGATCGTAAATACAATAAAGATAAATCGGGAAGGTAATCAGAAAAATAATGATTATTAAAATCGCTCCCTGGATCGTCCATTGCTTATTCCGGAACCAGCAATGAATAATCAGGCAGGAGAAAAAGAGATTTAATACAAATCTGAAAAGATATCCTGTGATTAATTTTCCCCATTCAAATGATGGAAAAGGAATATTTTTTTTTGCTTCATGGAAATAATTGAGAAAAGGATCGTAGAAAAGCCGGTCTTCCACTACCCTGATACCGATGAGCCCAAGTACACCGAGGATTACCAGAAACCAATTAAGAATTCTCATTTTTTAGTGCAAAAAATTTAATCCAGATCAGCCACAGAACAACCACCGTCCCATAGATTACTGCCGGAAAGATAAAATCATGTGAAATTTTTCCGTATTGCTTGTAGTCGGCCATAACGATATTTAAACCTACAATCCTCAGGAGATTCATTACATACAGCAGGATAAGACCAATGAATGCAAAAACAAAAGTTTTAGAGCCTTTATAAAAAGCAAAAACAAAAGCGACAAAAAGAATCATTACCGATACGGCATTACACCCTTCCACCATCCGGGTCACGTATTCCTGTTTTACGTAAAACCATACCTGTTCTCCTTTTATATCATTATAAAGCTGGGTAGGAAAGCCAATAGAATTCTGAATACCACTCACCTGTTCTGCAATCATCCGGGAAAAAGGATCAAGGCCTTCCCCCCGAAAACAGTTCAGAAAGAACTGATAGCCAAAAAGCAGCACCAGGTAAATGATGATGAAGCGCAGCAAAATGCCCAAAACAGGTTTAAAATCCTTTAACATGCTGCAAAGATAGAAATTCGACCGTAAATTACTATATTTGTTTCGCCTATGATTTCCGAATACGCACAACGATTTTTTGAAAATTATACAGAAATACCATCTTCTGAATTTGTAACTTTGGCTCAAAGCGGTTCTGCAAGAGTCAATTTTCTGGCAGCAGCCGGAAATAATAAATACATTGTAACTTACAACGAAAATATTCGGGAGAACGAAAGCTTTCTGTATTACTCAAAAGTTTTTGGCGGTTTACAGCTTAATACCCCAGCTATTTTTGCCGTTTCCGAAGACTGCAGGATGTATGTCCAGGAGTTTCTAGGAGAAAACACCCTTTCTGAGATCATTACGAATAGAAGGTTTATCTAATCAAGTAAAATCTCTAGTTAAACAGACTTTGGAGAAATTACACCTTTTACAGGTTTCAACAAAGGATAAGATTGATTTCAGCAAAACGTTTGAATATGAAAGCTATGACGAACTTCCGGTAACCCACGATCTGTACTATTTTAAAAATTTTGTGGCAGATGTGCTGGAACTGGAATACCATAAATCGACTCTGCTGAAAGAGTTTAAAAAAATCGTGAACCTCATCGAAAATCTGGAACCGAAAGGACTCATGATCCGCGATTTTCAGGCCAGAAATATTATGGTGAATGAAAAGGATGATGTCTCTTTTATCGATTACCAATCGGCGATGCAAGGTCCATTGATGTATGATGTCATTTCATTTCTGTTTCAGGCCAAGGCTAATTTTCCTGAAGATTTTAAAAATGAAATGCTGGAATACTACATCAATTTAACCGAGGATCAAATAATTAAAGACAAACTAAAATCTTCGGTGGAACCAATTCAGATGATGAGATTCCTTCAAGTATTGGGTGCCTACGGTTTTAGAGGACTCATCCAGAGAAAAAAACATTTCATATCAAGCATCTCCCAAGGAATAGAAAACATAACCGCATTCTCAAACACCTGGGAAGGTATGAAAAATTATCCCGAGCTAAAACAGCTCATCGGACAATTAAGCCTGGAGAAAACAAGGTTAAAAATTGAAGAAGTTTTAAAACATTAAATAGTAATAACCCTAGTATTGTCATTCCGTAGAATCTCAACAAAGCATAAAAAAGCACGAAAGATTCGGATTTAGATTCCTCCGGAATGACAAAAACACAATTAAAACTTATCAGAAAATCAAACTTACTTATTAACAGTTTAAATAATAAATTAAAAATGCTACACATCGATATACACAGCTTTTCCTATAAGAAAGGAGGAATCCCGAAAGATGAAACGGGAAACGGAGGTGGTTTTACCTTTGATTGCCGTGGAATACTGAACCCGGGAAGAGTGGAAGAATATAAGATACAGACAGGAAATGATATCGGTGTTCAGGAATACCTGGAAACTAAAACAGACATGCCTAAGTTTTTGGAATTAATTAAAAGCTTGATATCTATCAACATCGACAATTACCTAGAAAGAGGTTTTGAAAACCTTCAGATCAACTTCGGATGCACGGGCGGGCAGCACCGATCGGTTTATTCTGCGATTAAAATTGCCCATTTCATTGAAGAAAAATACGGCAACCAGGTAGAAATCAGCCTTCATCACGATGAACAGCACCAGCTTAATTCATAAATGATAAATGATAATTTATAAATGATTATTAACCATCTTGAAAATTATCAATCATAATTCATCACCTATCAATTATAGACTATGAAGGCCCTTATTTTTGCAGCAGGAAAAGGAACCCGACTGAAACCCTTTACCGATCATCATCCGAAAGCACTGGCTAAGGTAAACGATATTCCTCTTCTGGAAAGAAATATCCGATATTTAAAAAATTTCGGTATAACCGATTTTGTCATTAATATTCATCATTTTGGAAATCAGATTGTTGATTTTTTAAAGCAAAACGATAACTTCGGGTGTAAAATAGAAATCTCAGACGAATCCGGGGAACTGCTGGAAACGGGAGGCGGCTTGATTTTTGCTAGAAAATTCCTCGATCATGGCGAAGATTTCCTGATCATGAATGCGGATATTCTTACCGACATCAACATTACTGATTTTGTAGAATACCACAAAAAGATAAAAGATTTTGCTACATTAGCCGTTTCGGATAGAGAGAGTTCCAGGAAGTTACTTTTCAATGATGATTTGGTGCTGAGAGGCTGGCTGAATGTACAGACCGGTGAGCAGAGGCTTGCGGAATTCAACAAAGGCTTTAAGCCATTGGCCTTCAGCGGAGTGCACTGTATAAATCCTCTTATCTTTGAAAAAATAAAAAGAACAGGCAAATTTTCTGTGATGGAAGAGTATCTGGATCTGATGCACACGGAGCATATTCATGGTTTTGTGCATAACAGCATCCTGATCGACGTCGGAAGACCGGAATCCGTTACAGAGGCCGAAAAATATTTTAAATAATTTGCAATGGGAATGGAAGGAACACGGGATGAAAGCTTGATCAATCCTGAATTTGAAACAGACGATACCAGGCTGCACAACAGTTTACGGCAGAAGACATGGGATGAAACCGTAACAAAGGACAGCTGGATGGTTTTCAAGGTGATGGCTGAATTTGTGGACGGCTATGAGAAGCTGGCTAAAATAGGACCTTGCGTTTCCATATTCGGGTCTGCGAGGCTACAGCCGGAAAGCAAATATTACGAAATGGCTGTTGAAATTGCAGAAAAAATTACCAAAATCGGTTTCGGGATCATTACCGGAGGCGGTCCGGGAATTATGGAAGCCGGAAATAAAGGTGCTTTTAATGCTAAGGGAAAATCCATCGGACTCAATATCGATTTGCCCTTTGAGCAGCATTTCAATCCTTACATCAATAAATCATATTCCATGAATTTCGATTATTTCTTTGTGAGAAAAGTGATGTTCGTGAAATACTCGCAGGGGTTTGTGGTAATGCCCGGAGGATTTGGCACACTGGATGAACTTACGGAGGCCTTAACATTGATCCAGACCAATAAAATCGGGAAATTCCCTATCGTGCTGGTCGGTTCGGAATTCTGGAGCGGGCTGCTGGACTGGTTTAAAGCGACACTGTTGAAAGAAAAGATGATTCACGAGGAAGATCTCGACCTATACCGTGTGGTAGATACGGCGGATGAAGCAGTAGCACACATCAAAGCCTTTTACGATAAATATTCTGTGAATGTCAATTTCTAATTGGCATATTATTTGTGATTTAAACAGACAACCATGAGTGCAAATTTATTTTTTAAGATGAAAAAAATTTTATATATATCAGGAATTTTAACATTTTTTATGTTAATGAGTTTCACGTATGTAGACTTTTTCTCTTCAATGACCAAGGTGGATTATATAGATGGAAGCAAAACATTGAAGTTCACTACAAAAATGAATACAAATCATATTTCTGATGCCATAAAAATCAACCCTAACACGGCAGGATTTGAAGCAGAAGTTAAAAAGTATGTAAATAACAATTTTGATGTGTACGTCAACGGAGTTCCCAAAACAATTACTTTCACGGGAAGTCAGGTAAGCGGAGAAACAGTATGGGTATATTTTGAAACGGGAGGCGTTTCGGACATCAATACCTTAAGAATAAAAAATACCATTCTTCTAAGCACTTTTCCCAAGCAGATTAACCTCGTTAATATAGCTTATAAAGGAAGCCAGAAAACAATGAACTTCCAACGCGGAAAAGAGGTAAACGAAGTATCTTTTTAAAGACCGTTTAAATTAGCTAAGACCACTGCATTTGCGGTGGTTTTTTTATGGTTGGCTTGAATACAATTAATGAGCTTACCAACAGTTTTGAGGCTAAAAGAAAGCCTTTTTATTGTTTTAGAGAATCAGTACCGGATGTAAAGCTATAATCAGTTTTAGTATGAATTAAACTACTTTTATAAAACAGGAAGACTGCCGATACTGGCAGTCTTCCTATTTTAAAATATTCAAACATCTTATTGAACCTGAATATTATCTAACTGAACGGTAGTGGTTACTCCACTTCCGTTTCCGGTGTATTCAAATAGAATAAATCCGTTACCTGTCAATGAAGTCGGGAAGCTGTACATTCCGGCAGGCGTCAGCGTTCCGTAACCGCTTACAGGAGTCTGCGGGATATTGGTGAATGCCGATGTAATATCGTTCTTCGTAGCCTGGGTAATATCACCAAGCGGAGTATAATTGGTTGTGTAATATACTTTTAATGCATTACCATTCCAGAATCCAACATTAACATCGAATTTTAGGGTGTTTGCAGCGGTAAAGTCTACCGGAACTGCGAAATACGTCACATAAGGACCAGTTCCTGAGTTTGCTCCCAACTGAATGTATTTGTTGCTGTTGAAAGTCTTCAACTGCCAGTATCTGTTTCCTAAAAGCGCATCATTTACATATTTAGGAAATACTTCAAGGTTACTTGGTGTTGTCGGGTAGCTTTCAAAGTTTTCAAGGAAAGATCCTGAATACGTAATGGCTGTTCCCCCTTTTGGCGGCGTTGCATCTACTCTTGCTCCTTTGAAATTAATATCCTTGGTATTTCTAATCAGCATCTGCCAGTTTGAATTGTAACGGCTTACCACAAAAGTAATATCTCCGTTTCCTGTAGGAAGCAATGAAGATCCTTCGGCAAAGAATCCTGAGTTTCTTAAGGTAACGGTGTTTCCGGAAGCATCCTCCAGAGTCCTGTCCGTATCGACACCCGCTCCGGCCACATAATCGATAAATGTTTTAGGATTAGGATAAATATCTCCAATCGCAAACTGAGCATTCGAAACTTTTACGAGAGTATTGATATATTGATCGTTTTTAGCAGCTGCCAGGTTTGGCAATTCCAAAGGCTTAAGAGTTGCCACTTCAAGACCGTTTCCATTACAAACTCCGGAAACATATCTGCTTAACAGCGATGCCGGAATTCTTCCGATAGAATAAGTAGGATCCACAGAACCGATCTTTACGGTACCTCTGTCTAATCCTAGTCGAAGACCTTTTGCGTTAATTCTGATGTGCGCTCCTACCGGAAAGTCTGCGTAGTTGCTGGATCTGTCCACTTCAATCTGTAAACCGGCCGTCGGATTTTCAGGCTTATCCTGGAAAGAAATCGTTTTGTAGAAGTTTCCGTTCTCGTCTGAAGAAACTACATAACCGTCAAAAATCTGGTCATTTGAAATTAAGACATATCCTGTAGAAGGAGCCTGAGCTTTAAATGCCGCAAGCGTCATCGTAGGCGCAGCAAATTTATTTTCACATTTAATAGGCGGAGTTTCCCACTCGTCTTTCTGAACGCAAGATGTAATCGAAATTGCTGCAACCGCAACCCCTGTTACCAAACTTAAGTATTTCTTTATTGTCATTTTATAATTTTTAGAATAGTTAGCGTATTGATTGTTAGAATCTAAACTGTAAATTTACGAAATATGATCTTCCCTGTGTGTACCAATATTTAGGTGCAAACAAAGTATACTCTCTGCTCAAATCTTCTGCGAAGGTAGGATATACCGCATTTCTGGTCTGTTCGAAACCTCCTGTAATATATTTTCTGTTATTTAAAATATTATTTACCGTTCCGGAAATCAGAACATAATACTTGCCGATCACCCATGATTTTCCTGCATTGGCATTCAGGAAGAATGACGATGGCAGCCTGTTCGGTTGAAGCACTCTTCTCAAATCAGCTTCCGTTAGTCCGGTGTACGGGGTTCCTGTAACGTCGTTCTGAACAAATGATTCTGTTCGTACCAATGCGGCAGGATCCAGATAATTGTCATCAAAATAGTTCCAGTTAGCTCCTACCCACCAGTATTTAGGATTGTTGTAACGGAATCCTACAGAGTAAGCCTGCTGAGGAGTTCCTCCCTGGCGGTAATTGGTGATATACGCTTTACCAAGGTCGATGTACGGAAGGCCATTTGCGAATACACCAACCGCATCTGAAGCGAAATAGGTTCTCGGATCATTTTTATAGGTATACTGTCCGATACTTGCCAGACCCTGTAAAGATAATGTCGGCATTACTTTTACATCTACCCCTAGCTCAACGCCCATATTCCTTTTCTTAACATCTGTCATTACCTGGGAAACAAAAGCACTCTGAACATTAGTCTGGTTACCGTCCGCATCTACGCTTTTCAACGGAATACCATCTGCAAAGAATCGCTGAACAGTTGTTTCATTATCTGTATCAACCAAGTATCCTGTTAATCTCAATTTCAGGAATGGAGAAGAAATAACATAGCTAAGGTCATTGGCATTTACCGTCATGCTTTTTACATTCGGTGCCACAGATCCGTTTACTCTAGGATTTACGAATAAATCTTCGAGATAAGGTGCCTGGTTATAGTATGCTCCATTGTATAAAAAGAAGTTTCTACCATTCAATCGGTATACGATCTGTCCTTTCAGACCATAGTTCCAATAGTTGTAGTCAGCTCCTTTTCCGAATGAATCTTTATACAAATAATGATTGAATAATCCTTCTCTGTTAGAAGTTGAATAGCCCGCCAAGGCAGATACAAATACATCAAAAGCCCCTGTAGTAAATCGTACGCCTGGGTTCACTTTTACCTCCTGTCTTCTGAAAATATAGTCGTAGGTCATTTTATCCCCTACTTTTTTCGTTACATTTTCTTCACCCTGATTGTATAAACCGGATTTTCCAGGTTGGTTGGTCGCTGCAAAAGGATCTCTGTTCAATACGAAGTCAGCTCCTAGGAGATCATTGACCTCTCTATACTGTTCAGAACGGTAATTCTGGTAAGATACATTTAATAAGAATTTCGTATTGTCGCTGAAATTATGTATAAAATGGGTTGCTGCATTCCAGATCTTATCATCGCTTACATCATTTACCAGATAATACAATGCTCTTTTTCCAGTTTGCCCATAATAGTTTCCAGCGGCCTGCTGCATATTTCTACGATATAATCTGTCCCAGTTAAGCTGGGTAAAATTAGGATCGTTTGAGGTCCATCCGTTCATTGCTGCCTGAAAAGCCTGCTGCGCTGTTGTTCCATCTACTCCCTGAGGAGGGGTTACTGATGCATTAGGATCTAAGAAATCATAATAGCTTGGTAAGTTTCTGTAATATGTTGGTGACGGATTCTGAACATTCTGCCAGTCTAAACGGGAACCTTTATCCTTTCCGAACTGATAGGAAACGGAAGTCCAAAGACTGCTGTTTTTATTAATTTTCCAGAAATCCTGAATTTGAAAGATCGGTTGGAAGCCTTTCCTTACTCTTTCACTTCTCTGCTCTCCATCCTGGTATCCCCAATAGGAATTATAATGTACCCCTCGGTAATCGTATACCTCCTGTGTACTTGGGCTGGCAGTAGATCTTCTGTATGGTGCACCGATAAAGTTGAAAGTCATCGAATGCTTATCATTAAACTTCTTCTCGATTCCCAGATACGCTCCGTAAGCGTCATAGAATGTTCCTTCCTGGATACCTTCTTGTGCCCATCTTCTGGCCCCCATTGCCGTAAATGCCCATCCGCTCTTACTCATTCCTGAGCTGTATCGCAAAGAGGTTCTGTTTCTGTAGTTTCTGTTGGTTAAAGACTGGGTAAACTGAAATCCTTTTCTGTATTCGCTCGCCTTTGTGTTCTTATAAACTACGGAGCTGTTCCCACCGAAAGCATATTCGGATGGCGAATGGTTTGCAGAGATCTCAGGATATCTTGTGATCTCATTAAGACCACCCCAATTTCCAAAATCGACATTACCGTTATCAGACTTGATCATCGAAACCCCGTTTAACATCGTTTCTCCGAATCTTCCATCGATTCCTCTTGGGCGGAACCAATAAAATCCTAAATCAAACGCTGCGATTCTGCTGAAAATATCCTGGGACGACTGTAGTAAGCCTACCGTAGAAGCTTGTCCGCTGTTGCTGTCTTCATCATCACCATCACTGTCAATAATCGCTAAACCCTGGTCCGCGCTTGTAAGTGCAGAATATAGGGTAATAACCCCTAAATCCTTTTTCTTCTCATTGTCCATCACATCAAACTCCATTACTTTGGTTTCGTAATTGGGTTTTGTAATCACAATTTGGTAATGCCCCGGCTTCAGGTCTACAAACTGGAAGTATCCGATTTTGTCAGCCGTTACATCATTGTCATTCCCTTTCAGATCTACTTCTGCCCTTTCAACAGGCTTTCCTTCGCCATCCTTCAGATACGCAGAGACAGTAGTCTGTGCAAAATAGTATGACGCTGGAAGTAAAGTAAATAAAGAGACTAATGATAGTTTTTTAATCATGAGTATATTTATTTTTTTAAATACTTTTCTTGTTAATTCTCAACAGTTTAAAAGTTGGGGCGACAAATTTAGTCAAAATTTACAACTAATAATCTTTTTAAGGTTATTTTTTCTTAACATTGCAAACTTTTAAGAATCATTATAGATAAAAAACAGGAATACCATAATTTAAATTTACAAATATTTAAAATGGGGTCAATTAAAAAAAAGTAAATTTGCAGATTAAATAATATTAATACAACTCTAAGAAAATGAAGAAATTTTTGAGTTTTTTTGCCATCATTTTTGCGGTTATGGCATTTTCACAACAACAGGGAAAACTGAGGAAGGTAGCAACTGTAGGGTTTTTAAATGTTGAAAACCTTTGGGACACGATTCGTTCAGCAGATTATATAGATGGGACCAAAGATATCAGAAATCCTGCTTTCCACAGAAGCATACCGGTGGATTCGGTAAAATTTCTGGAGGCTGAGAAATACGACGGCCCGTGGAGCGACGGTGCCCTGATCGGCAAAAAAGCGGTGCGCTACCAAAGTGGTGCTGATGAATTTACTCCGAAAAGCGCGAAAAACTACAATACAAGAGTTTATAAAGCAAAACTAGCCAACGAAGCCAAAGTAATTTCCGAACTGGGAGCTCAGTATACGAAAACAGCTCCGGCAGTGGTTGGTCTTATCGAAGTGGAAAACAGACAGGTGATCCAGGACCTCATCAATGAACCGGCCTTAAAAAAATACGATTACGGAATCATTCATTACAATTCTTACGACTACAGAGGAATTGATGTCGCTTTGATTTACCAGAAAAGAAGATTTACTCCTACCAACTCCCTGAAAAAAGAACTGAAAGTTTTCGGTGACGACGGCAGAAGAGAATACACTCGGGATATTTTGGTGGTAACCGGATTTCTGGATAATGAGAAAGTCGCTTTCTTTATGAATCACTGGCCATCCAGAAGAGGAGGTGAAGCAGCTTCTCTGCCCAAAAGAAATGCAGCTGCAGCTTTATTGAAACAGCAGATGGACAGCGTAAGAGCAGCAGATCCTTCAACAAAATTGTTTGCGATGGGTGACTTCAATGATGACCCGGTAAGTTCCAGTTTAAAAAACTACCTTAAGGCACAACCGAGCCCGAAAGACCTTAGCGACGCCAATCCTTACTTAAACCTGATGTATCCTTTATATAAGAAAGGAGTTGCTTCACTGGCTTATCAGGATGCACCGAACTTGTTTGACCAGATTATCGTTTCCAAAAACTTAATCTCGGATCAGGTAACGAAAGATTACTCCGTATACAAAGCTGAAATTTTTGCACCCCCTTATCTGGTGAACAAAGAAGGAAATTATAAAGGGTATCCTTTCAGATCCTGGAATGGGGATCAGTTTACAGGAGGATACAGCGACCACTTTCCTGCGTTTGTTGTTCTTCAGAAAGAACCATAAAGTTTAAGGCACTCCTTTTGAGTGTCTTTTTTTTATAACTTACGGATATGAAAAATATAATCGCCCTTTTGATAATTTCTTTATGTACTTTCAGCTGTTCCGCACAGACGCCTTCTGCAAGCGATAAAGAAAAGAACGAAATGAAACCTTCCAAAAATGAAGACGGAGAATGGGATCTTACGGTAATTGACACCCAGTTCGATTATTTTATGAACGCCATAGCCAAACCGATCAGCCAGTATACAGAATCTTATTTGAAGAACAGAAATACCCAGCTCGTAGCAGAATGGAATTCCTATTATTTTTCCGGACGGTACCGGAATGTGATCGAATCATCCATTGATTATGACCCTAAAGAAAAATACGGGTTAAAATTTGAATACAAGTTGTATCAGGTTTTCGCGTATGTTAACTGGCGTTATGGATTGAGGATGAACGGGCTTTCCGGAAGTGATACGACAAGGTTTTAACTAAAAAAGGTTCAGCGCAATGCTGAACCTTTTTAGTTTTAAACAGTAAAAAATTATTTGTTGAATAATTCCTCTGCTTTATCCCAGTTTACCACTTCGAAGAATGCTGTAACGTAGTCAGGTCTTCTGTTTTGGTAATTTAAATAGTAAGCATGCTCCCAAACGTCAAGTCCTAGAACCGGTGTTCCTTTTACATCAGCTACCGGCATTAGTGGATTGTCTTGGTTTGGCGTCGAAGTTACTGAAACAGAACCGTCTGAATTTTTAACCAGCCAAGCCCATCCGGAACCGAATCTTGTTTTAGCAGCATCAGAAAAATCTGTCTTGAATTTTTCAAATCCTCCGTAAGTTTCGATGGCTTCTTTTACGTTTCCTACCGGCTCTTTGCTTCCGCCCGGCGTCAGGATCTCCCAGAACAAAGTATGGTTGAAGTGTCCTCCTCCGTTGTTTCTTACTGCTGGCTTATCTGTTCCGGTCTGGCAGATTTCTTCTATTGTTTTTCCTTCAAGGTCTGTTCCTTTGATGGCGTTATTTAAATTGTCAACATATGCCTGGTGATGTTTCGTATGGTGGATCTCCATCGTTTTTGCGTCGATAGTCGGTTCTAATGCATCATAAGCATATCCTAGTTGTGGTAGTTCGAATGACATAATTTTATTTTTAATGTTATTACTCAAATTTAGTCATAATTTGATCTACCATCAAAAAATGAAGATTACTTTAATAAATCTTTAACATTGATTTCTGATTTAGAATGAATTAAATTTTGAAGCCGGGAAGATGGGTGATGGAAGCTGGAAACTTTTGGATTCCACGCATTCGAATGTAGTTTATTGAGGTCATTAAAATAGGGATCAATAAATCAATGTAAATTAAAATTACTCAATGCTCTTTTAATTTTTACCGTTAAAACATTTTTAAATGAGCAGGTTCTTAAAATAAAAGCACGGACATAAATGCCCGTGCTTTTTATAACAAATTAAATTAATTTATTTATTCATAGACATCAGGAATTCCTCATTATTCAGGGTTCCTCTGATGTTTTTGCTTACGAATTCCATGGCTTCCACCGGATTCATTTCAGAAAGATATTTTCTCAGAATCCACATTCTCTGGGAAGTCACCTCATCAAGAAGAAGATCGTCTCTACGTGTGCTGGAAGCTACCAGATCAATAGCAGGATAAATTCTTCTGTTGGCAATTTTCCGATCCAGCTGAAGCTCCATGTTTCCTGTTCCTTTAAACTCTTCAAAGATCACTTCATCCATTTTGGAACCGGTATCAATTAAAGCGGTTGCAATAATCGTCAAAGAACCGCCGCCTTCAATCTTTCTTGCTGCTCCGAAGAATCTTTTCGGCTTGTGAAGCGCATTGGCATCTACCCCACCGGACAATACTTTTCCTGAAGCAGGAGTAACGGTATTGTATGCTCTTGCCAGCCTTGTAATCGAGTCTAACAAAATAACTACGTCATGTCCGCATTCCACCATTCTCTGGGCTTTTGCTAATACAAGATTCGCTACTTTCACATGCTTTTCAGCTGCTTCATCAAAGGTAGAGGCAATTACTTCCGCATTTACGCTTCTTTCCATATCGGTAACCTCTTCAGGACGTTCGTCGATCAGAAGCACCATCATATATACTTCAGGATGGTTTGCCGCGATAGAGTTGGCAATATCTTTCAGCAACATGGTTTTACCGGTTTTCGGCTGGGCGACAATCATCGCTCTCTGTCCTTTACCGATCGGTGCTACCAGGTCAACAATTCTTGTAGAAATGGTAGAATTGTTTCCGGCCAGGTTGAATTTTTCTTCCGGGAAAAGCGGCGTCAGGTATTCAAAAGCAACACGGTCCTTAATAAAAGCAAGGTCTCTTCCGTTAACTTCCGTAGGTTTCAGCAGCGAAAAATATTTTTCCCCTTCTTTCGGAAGCCTTACAATTCCCCGTACGGTATCTCCGGTTTTCAATCCGAAGTTTCTGATTTGTGCCGTAGAAACATACACATCATCCGGAGAGGAAATGTAACTGAAATCCGACGAACGTAAGAAGCCGTAGTTATCCGGTAAAATCTCCAGAACACCTTCAATGCTCACCATTCCGTCGAAACTGAACTCTTTTTTCTGTTCATGCTGTTCCTCCGCCCGTTCAGAATGTTGCTGCTGTTGCTGCTTATTCTGATGCTGGTTTTGGTTTTGATTCGGGTTCTGGTTCTGATTTTGATTTCTATGCTGGTTTCCGTTGTTATGCGGATGGTTGTTTTGTCCTTTCTGAGGTCTTGCCTGATGTTGAGGGGTATTCGGCTTTTCTTCTGCGGGAGCAGATTCCTGAGATTCTGTGTTTTTAGGAGCTTCTGTTGGTTCCTGGGTTTCAGTGCCTGTGGTATTGGCCGTTGAAACTCTCTTTCTCTTTTTCTTTGCCTGCGGGGCAGCGTTTGTTTCTTCTGTTTCTGCCGTCTGCTCTGCTTTTGGCTCTTCTGTTTTCTGTTCCTGAACAGGAGTTTCTTTTAAAGCGGTTTCTGCTTCTGTATTTTCTTCCGCTTTTGGCGCTGCTGTTTCTGTTGCAGGCTTGGCTTCCGCTTTTGCTTTCGTTACAGTCTTTTTCGGAGCCGCTTTTCGGGCAGGCGCCTTCGCAGGTTTATCTGCCGGTTTTTCCTCAGTATTTACACTGGTTTCCGTGGTGTTGAAATATTCTTTTGCCACTTTGGGATTTGAAGCCTGAAAGTCAAGAATTGCAAAGATTTTGTCATTTTCAGTGCTGTTTCTTGCCACTTTAACGCCCAAATCCTTTAGGATTTTAGTCAGTTCCGTTACGGATTTTGACCTTAACGTTTCAATGTTAAACATATTTAATGTAAAAAATGTAATTAATTGTGAATAAGAAAAGTAAGTCGGGTGACTATTGTTTTCAAGTACATTTGTATAATGCAAATCTACACTTATTTTTGAATTGTGCAAAATTTATATTACTTTTGCGTAGAATTTAATATTCAATGCTACAAAGAATACAGACTATTTGGACGTTTTTAGCAGTTTTGGCTGCTGTGTTCCTGTTCGTTACAGCGCAGGATGTGATCATTTCCGATAGTATTCCCGTCATCAATATCGGATGCTTCGTCCTTGTTTTGATCGGGCTGCTGAGTGTTTTCAGCTTTAAAAACAGAAAAAGACAGATTTTGCTGAATACCGTCAGCATCATTATAAACGCTTTGTTGATTGGAATATTGGCGTACTGGCTGCTAAACTTATCCGGAGGAATCAGTTTTCCTGAGAAGGGTATTGAGCCGATTTTTTCATTGATTGCGGTGATCTGTTTGTTTATAGCAAACATTTACATTAAGAAAGATGAAAGGCTCGTAAAATCAGTAGACAGACTTCGATAACCTTACAACGATTTTTTGAGTGAGAACAGCTTCTTTTTAAGGAGCTGTTTTTTCTTTTATGCCTGCTTCCATCTTAAATGCTATGGACGCAAAATGGGAACTGATGTATACTGATATTGTCGGTCGCAAAGGCGCTTCTTTAGCAATTAATAGCATGGGTAAATTTATATTTTTTATTTTTTAAAATTGATATTTAAAAACCAGCTGCTTAATACTTTGGTTATACTCCATCATATCATCTTTATTATTTTTGTAAATTGAAGAACCTGATGCAACATTTTCCGGTAAACCGCGACAGATTATGCATAAATTTATCATATGAAAAAACTGACCTATCTTACCCTAAGTTTATTTTCCATTTTTACCTTTGCTCAGGAGGTTTCGCAGGAAAGAATCAAAACCGTGCTTTCCACTTTGGCCTCCGACGAAATGAAAGGCCGTGAAATCGGCACTCAGGAAAATGAAAATGCTGCCAATTATATCGCCAAGCTCTTCAAAGAGAATAATCTGGAATATTGTACCGGGACTTCTTACCTGGTCCCTTTTGATTATAAAGGAAAAACGGCTTATAACGTTTGTGGTATCAAAAAGGGAAAAACAAATCAATACCTGGGTTTCTCGGGACATTTCGACCATATCGGCACAAGCAATAATCCGAAGGATCATATTTACAACGGTGCAGATGATGACGCCAGCGGAATTACAACGCTCGTAGGCATCGCGGATTATTTTAAAAATAAAAAGCCGGAATTTTCGATGGTCTTTATAGCCTTTAACGGAGAGGAAAAGGGCATGTTGGGTTCAAGAGCTATTTCAACCGATAAGAACCTGGATAACATTTACAACAACATGACGGCCCTATTTAATTTTGAAATGGTGGCTACCGAATCTGCGTTTGGAAAAAACGCTCTGTTTATGACCGGTGACGAATTTTCCGACCTTGATGAGCTGTTCAATAAAAATGCAGCAAACGGATTAAAGGTAAATCCTGATCCTTACGCCGCCCAGCAGTTGTTTTACCGTTCGGATAATGTAAGCTTTGTAAAGAAGAAAATTATCGCGCATTCGTTTTCAACAGTTGATATGACGAAAGCCACCCATTACCATCAGGAAAGCGATGATGTAAACGTTGTTGATTTTTCCAATCTGACGCAGATCATCAATAATTTCGGAAAAACACTTGAAAAGCTGTCTCCGAAGAATTTTGCCCCAAAGTATAATGACAAAGTAAAGTTTTAAATACTCAACCGCCAATTGGCGGTTTTTTCTTTATCTAGAGGCACACTAACACGCCTCTTCGCGAATCACGTAACAAATTCCAAAGATTTGAAACTTATTGATTAAAGTAAAACGCCATTCAAAACGTCTTATCATTTTAATTATGTAATTTTGCTATCCAATTTTTTCATTGAATGAATCAATATATTAAAATACTTAAGTTCGCAAGACCCCATCGAAAATACATTTACGGAAGTTTGTTTTTCAACCTGATGTATTCTGTATTCCAGATTGCATCTTTAGGGACCATCCTTCCGGTTTTGGGAATGCTTTTCGGCACCATCGAAGCTAAAAAATACAGCTCGCCTCCATCCTATTCAGGGGAAGTGCTGGATTTCTTCAGTTACATTAAAGAATATGCCAACTATTATGTTCAGAGCCTTGTAACACAGTATGGCGCACTTACGGTATTGGCCTGGCTGTGTGTAATTACGGCTTTTATGTTTTTACTGAGAAACCTTTTCCGTTACTTGGGATCCTTTTTACTGATCAACTATCGTGTCGGGGTCACCAAAGACCTTCGGGGAGCGATGTACAGAAAAATCCTCTCTCTTCCCGTTTCTTTCTTTACGGAAAGCAGAAAGGGGGACTTGATGTCCCGTATGTCGAATGACGTAGGAGAAGTGGAAGGAAATATTTTGGGAAGCCTTGTGGAGCTGATTAATGCTCCGTTTATGCTCATCAGTACGTTGGTAACTCTGTTTTTCCTGAGTACGGAAATGACGCTTTTCTCCCTGTTGGTATTACCGGTAATGGGTACCATGATTGCCCTGATCGGAAAAAGCCTTAAAAAAGATTCTCATGAAGCTCAGAACGAAATGGGAAATATCTTTTCTATTGTTGATGAAACTTTAAAGTCAACGAAAGTGATCAAAATTTTCAGTGCTGAAAAGATTATGGACAGCCGTTTTATGCAGTCGATGCAGAAATGGATCAACAGTTCCATCCGGTTGGGAAGAAAGAAAGAACTGGCTTCGCCGATGAGCGAATTCCTGGGTTCCGTGACCTTCCTGATCATTGCCTGGTACGGAGGAAAACAGATCATCGTGGATAAGAGCATTTCACCTGCCGACTTTCTGGTTTTCCTTGGAATATTCTTCCAGATTTTACCTCCGGTGAAAAGTTTATCCCAGTCGATCTCCAACGTTCAGAAAGGGGAAGCTTCCTTGGAACGGGTACTTGATATCCTTGATGCGGATGTAAAAATTGATGAAGTTCCGAACCCTGTCAGTATTTCTACACTTAATCAATCTATCGAGTTTAATAATATCGGTTTTTATTACGATAAAGATCACACAATCCTTAAAAACTTCTCACTGAGCATTCCTAAAGGAAAAACTGTTGCTCTTGTCGGGCAAAGCGGAAGCGGGAAGACTACCATTGCAAATCTTCTGGCCAGGTTTTACGATGTTTCAGAAGGTGAAATTTTAATTGACGGTATCAATATTAAAAACTTAAGGCTGAAAGAATACCGTAAGCTGTTGGGAATGGTAACCCAGGAGTCGGTACTTTTTAATGATTCGGTGTACAATAATATTTTAATGGGTAAGCCTGATGCAACGAGAGAAGAAGTAATCGCAGCCGCAAAAATTGCTAATGCCGATCATTTTATTTCCAATCTTCCGGCAGGATATGACTCAAATATCGGTGATGACGGAGGTAAGCTTTCCGGAGGCCAGAAACAGCGGGTTTCCATTGCAAGAGCCGTCCTGAAGAATCCGCCGATCATGATCCTGGATGAAGCTACTTCTGCGCTAGATACGGAATCTGAACGGTTTGTACAGGACGCGCTGGAAAAAATGATGGAAAACAGAACTTCTCTGGTCATTGCCCACCGTCTATCTACTATCCAAAAAGCAGACTGGATTGTGGTTATGGAAAAAGGAGACATCGTGGAACAGGGAACCCATCATGATCTCATTGCGAAAAGAGGGGTGTACCACAAGCTGGTAGAGCTGCAGAATTTCGATTAAAAATTTAATCTTGTTATAAAATAAAAAGAGAAAGCCATTACAGCTTTCTCTTTTTTATGTATTATGATAAATTTACTTTTTAATCACCTTATGCGTAAACCGGACACCTCCTTCCAACGTAATATCCAATACATAGGCTCCGGCAGGGTAAGCGGTAATATCAGCTTTGGAATCAGTAGTTTCCGAAAGTTTCCTTCCGTCTGTTGAGAACACGGAGATCAGTTTTACCTTTTTCTGTCCTTTTACCGTTACATAATCTGCCGTAGGATTCGGATAAATGGAAACATCCGTCGTAGAGACATCTTTTACCGAAAGATTCTGGTTCAGGCTCTGCATATACATGGACAATACGATCTGGCCGTCCTGGTTATAAAATACGGCAGAAGGAACCTCATATTTAATCGTATGGCTTCCGGCAGAAAGAGAAGTCACCGAAAAAGTCCGTATCGGAACGGAATCTCCCGGACACCAATTGTTCCAGCTGGTCCACCAAGACGTCGACTGTGCATAATTTCCATAAATACCGTTAGGCTGTGTATTGTACATTCTGTAAGGCTCACACGATTTCCCTCCTGGCGTAAAGGTTAGCACCTGCGTATTATCAAGGGAAACGAAATTCTGTCTTCTTACATATTCTTCACCGTTGGTACCGGCTCCGTGCGGTGTCGAAACAATAAAAAACTTAGGGTTAGCCGCCGTTTGCATAAGATTGAAATTAACCAACCGTACGGTTTGCCCCGCAACATCCGTAT
This sequence comes from Chryseobacterium sp. SORGH_AS_0447, assembly GCF_030818695.1. NCBI lineage: Bacteria > Pseudomonadati > Bacteroidota > Flavobacteriia > Flavobacteriales > Weeksellaceae > Chryseobacterium > Chryseobacterium sp. SORGH_AS_0447. The sequence goes on from NZ_JAUTAR010000001.1 coordinate 149,705, forward strand.
TGTTATAGTTATTCAGCGGGCTGGAATCCAGCATCGGAAGAACCGTATTGAAGTTATTATTGACCGTAGGATCATTGGAAGTCACAAACGTCAACGTTCCGGCAAATACATCATTTCTGTTGGCGCATCCGGCAACCTGTGTATTGGCCGCATACGGAACGCCGAATACATCAAGCTCCACCCAGATATCATAAGCTGTTCTAAGTGCAACATTACTGAAAACAGGATATAGGTTATCCACATTATAAGTATAAGGAACCTCGGTGGGAGAAATATTTTTATTCATGAATGGCGTAATGTACCTTCCGACTTCAAATCTCTTTACCAATGGATCGCTCATGGTATAAGAGGCCTGCCCTTTTGGGACCAAAGCAATATGCACCCCGCCGATTCTGTCGTAGTTGTCACACAATGCCCCGATAATAACATTCATCTGGATTCTGTTCTGGAAACTATTCAGCTCTGTGTCCGTCAGTTTTCTGGTGTATCTTGAGTTCGCCAGCCGGATGGTATTCGCAGGTACGGGTTGTGAAACATTAGCTGCGTAGCCGTCATAGAAGACAATCTGTGAAAAGACATTGATGCTTGTCTGGGCTTTAAAGAAAGAGGATAGAATAAGTAAAGACAGTAGAATTTTCTTCATTCAGCAATTTTTTATTTATTAGATTTATTTAAAAACAGACAAATTTATAAATTACCGGTTAAATTATACCCATCATATCCAAAAAATATTTACAAACTTCATGTTATCATTAAATTTTATACAAAATCATAAATTTACAGTTAGGGTTTAGTATTCTGTCAGACGGGTTTTAATAAATACAAAAAAGAGGAAACCTTCCGATTTCCTCTTTAAATTTTATCATTATTAAATTTAGTCTTCTTTCATTCTGGCAATAACATCCAGACCTCCCTTTGTGATATCTCCGATCTTACACACGATTTCCGTATCCAAAGGCAAAAATACATCCATTCTAGACCCGAATTTAATAAATCCGAACTCGTGCCCCGCTTTGGCGTCATCGCCTTCTTTACAATAGAAAACAATCCTTCTGGCCACGTATCCCGCAATCTGTCTGAAGACTACCTGATGATTGGTTAAGCTTTCTACAGCAACGGTTGTTCTTTCATTCTCTGTAGAAGATTTTTCGTGCCATGCAACCAGGTATTTTCCGGGATGATATTTTTTATAGATTACTTTTCCTGAAACCGGATACCGGCAGATATGGACATTCAGCGGAGACATAAAGATGGAAACCTGGATGGCTTTCCCTTTGATAAATTCGTCTTCCTCAACTTCTTTGATCATAACAACCTTTCCGTCTACCGGGGCAATCACATTTTCCTTGTGATCCAAAATATCACGGTTTGGTACTCTAAAGAACCAAAATACCAGACTGTATACCACCAGTAAAGGCAGAATGATCACCAGCGACCACATTTCTAGAAAATAAATAGCCAGTACGCCTACGATGATAAACAGCAAGGTGGCAACGGTGATGGTTCCTTTCGATTCTCTGTGTAATTTCATGAGATTAAATAAATTTTTCTAAAATAAAGTACAAATATACGACAGGAACGCAGATTAAAAAACTATCCAGGCGATCTAATACACCGCCATGCCCAGGAATGATGTTGCCGCTGTCTTTTACAGCAAAGTTTCTTTTAAGCTGGCTTTCCACCAAATCGCCTATCGGAGCAAAAGCAGCGACCAGGAAACCGACTATCATCCAGTTTCCGCGCAGGTCATGCTGATATTTTTCAATGAAGTATGATAAAACCAAGGTGAGTACAACTCCTCCGATATATCCTTCCCATGTCTTTTTAGGAGAGATTTTTGGTGCCATTTTATGCTTACCGAAGAATTTCCCGGTGAGATAAGCGAAAGTATCGCTGCTCCAGATCAGTATAAACAGGAAAAGAACTTCCAGTGTAAAACGGTCATCGAATCTTGAAAATTTGGGCAGCCCCAAAGCAAAGCTGAAAGGCAAAGCTACGTAGATAACGATAAAGATGAGCTTACCGCTGTCGTAATAGAGTTCGTTAGGATATTTAAACAAAGTGACCACAGCAATCAGGATTAAAACCATTGCCAAAATTTCACTTAACCTGAAATCGAAAAAGAAATCGAAATGAAAATATCTTTTTGAAAAAATATAGAAAATAAAAATAACCAGTGGGAAAACAACAAATCGCTCGTAGCCTTTTCCGAATTTCATGATTTTAAAACATTCCCACGAGCCTACTCCTAATAACAGCGCAATTAATCCGAAATACAGGTATTCCTGCCTTACAAGATCAGGCGAAAAACTGTTGATCAGCTGTGCTCCGAGCGGAGTGGTACAAAGAATAATGACGGCGACATAAACAAGCCCTGAAAGAGTTCTTTGAATGAGATTTTTGTCCAAAATTTTAATTTTATAAGTTGATGCCTAATCTTCAAGCAGCAATAAAAAAAGCTTCGTATTCGTATGCGAAGAAGTATCGAGCTTGGAGTGGCCTCCGCTGATGGATGTAAGATTCTTAATGTTCCCGTTCCGTTTGATTTTCCCCATAGCATCATTCAGGTTGTTTACAATCTGTGAAACGTTGGCCATAATAATGATTTTATCCGGCAGCCTCGACGAATGGTAATGCAGGATATTGTTGTGCGAAAGCATGATCCTTCCATCGTAAGCAATCAGATACTCACAGGTAATAAAACTGGCATCGTCTCCTGACTGAAGTTCCGGTGTATACGGCGTTTTTACCACATTCAGAAAATTCTGAAGATCTTTATCCCAGCAGAACATGTTTCGGATCCCTTCTATTTTGATGATCTGGTTCAAGGTCTGCAGAGCTTCTGCTTCATCTGCACAATAATTGAAAAATCCTCCTGAATGTGTAAACAACTGGGCAAATTTATAGTCAAGATCCGCATTTTTCAGCGAATCCCCTAGCTTTTCCAGACTCTGTTTCTGCTCTTCTTCAGGCTGGTTGGTAAGTTTGCTTACAATCTTCTTGAATAAATTCAACGTAGTTTATTTTTAGTCAACTTAATACAAAAATATAAATTAATCCCATAGAAATCCAAAAACATGCCGATAAATATGAAAAAACCTGACAATTTCAGAACTGTCAGGTTTTATGATGTTTAATTTTTAAGCTTTAGATCTGGGTAGGGCTTTCAGGTGCCTGGATTTCGCCTTCTCCTTCTTTTCCTTTAACAAGGATCTGCTCTTGCGGTTCCGCAGTAGGAATCGTATTCGTTACCGGTTTTTCCGTCAATTCAGGATCCCAGGCTCTTTTTCCAAATACCTCTCTTCCAAATCTTCGCGGAAGATTACTTCTTTTTCTAGAAGTTTAGTTGCCAAAGCATCCAGCTTGTCTTTGTTATCGGTTAGAATCTGTACCGCACGGTCGTATTGTGTTTCAATAAGCCCTCTGATTTCAACGTCTATTTTCTTAGCCGTTTCTTCAGAATAAGGTTTTCCGAAATTGTACTCAGACTGCCCTGAACTGTCATAATAAGAAATGTTTCCGATATTCGGGCTCAGACCGTAGATGGTTACCATTGCCTGTGCTCTCTTTGTAACACTCTCCAGATCGGAAAGCGCGCCTGTCGAGATATTATTAAAGATAACCTGTTCTGCCGCTCTACCTCCTAACGTCGCACACATTTCATCCAACATCTGCTCTGTAGTGGTCAATTGTCTTTCTTCAGGCAGGTACCATGCTGCTCCTAACGAACGACCTCTCGGTACAATCGTCACTTTCAAGAGTGGTGAAGCATGTTCTACCAGCCATGAAATGGTCGCATGTCCTGCTTCATGATAAGCAACTCTTTTCTTTTCAGATGGTTTGATGGCTTTGTTTTTCTTTTCAAGACCACCGATGATTCTGTCAACCGCGTCAAGGAAATCCTGCTTGCTTACCGAAGAATGATCATTTCTGGCAGCAATAAGGGCTGCTTCATTACAAACGTTGGCAATATCCGCTCCACTGAATCCAGGAGTCTGCTTTGCTAAAAACTCTCGGTCTACATTATCATCGAGTTTGATCTTCTTTAAGTGAACATCAAAAATCTGTCTTCTTTCATGCAGTTCCGGAAGGTCTACATAGATCGAACGGTCAAAACGTCCGGCTCTCATCAACGCTTTATCCAGGATATCCGCTCTGTTGGTCGCTGCCATTACAATAACGTTGGTATCGGTACCGAAACCATCCATTTCAGTAAGCAACTGGTTCAGTGTGTTTTCTCTTTCGTCGTTTCCGCCCGAGAAATTGTTTTTCCCTCTTGCACGTCCGATGGCGTCGATCTCATCAATAAAGATAATTGCTGGAGACTTAGCTTTAGCCTGGGCAAAAAGGTCTCTTACCCTTGAAGCACCAACCCCTACAAACATTTCCACGAAATCTGAACCTGAAAGCGAGAAGAAAGGAACTTTTGCTTCCCCTGCTACCGCTTTCGCCAATAAGGTTTTACCGGTTCCCGGAGGCCCAACTAAAAGAACTCCTTTAGGAATTTTACCTCCCAGTTTCGTATATTTTTCTGAGTTCTTCAAAAAGTCTACAACTTCCTGAACCTCTTCTTTAGCGCCTTCTAAACCGGCAACATCTTTGAATGTTACCTGAATTCTTTCTTTTTCGTCAAAAAGCTTGGCTTTTGATTTCCCGATGGAGAAAATCTGTCCTCCGGGGCCACCGCCGCTTCCCATTTTTCTGAAAAGAATAAAATAAAATATTCCCAGGATCGTAATCCAGATCAATGCCTGAACCAGAATATCCATTAGTGGGCTTTTTCCTACACCGTAATCTTTCGATGTTTTAATAGCCGGGTTTTGTGCTTTTACCTGGTCAAATTTCTGAAGGAAAAGCTGAAGGTCTCCGTATTTAACCGTATAATCTGCTTTCGGAGCCATTGAAAAAGCAGAAAGCGGATCGTTTTCTCTGGTGTTTACCGTCGCTGTTTTTGCAGCTTTTGTAAGGAAAACATCGGCTCTTTCGGTGTCTTTATAAATTATAATGTTCTGAACTTTTCCCGCCTGCATTTCTCTGAAGAACCCATCTTCATCGATAGACTTGGCGCTGTTGTCACCAAAAGAATTGGCCACAAAAAATAGCACCAGTGCTACAATCATGATCGGAAAAAACCAGTTAAATCCTTTGTTGTTCATTTATACTTTTTAAATTAATATTAATTTTCAATTCTCGTGATGGCGGCATCCCCCCAAAGCTCTTCGATATCGTAATACTCACGTACTTCTTTCTGGAAAATGTGAACGACTACCGAAACATAATCTACGAGTACCCACATGGAGTTTTCGGTACCTTCAACGTGCCAAGGGCGGTCTTTCAGGTCGTTTCTTACTTTCTTTTCCACACTTCCTGCCAAGGCCGAAACCTGGGTATTGGAGTTTCCGCTGCAAATGATGAACGTTTCTGCCACTGAGTTTTCGATGTTGGAAAGATCAAATATCATGATATCTTCGCCTTTTACATCCTGGATAGCCTCTACAATTTTATCTATTAGTGCTTGTTTTTCTGCTGTTTTATTCATTAAAAAATACTATAATCTGCAAATTTATTGTTTTTCTTTTACTTTAGCCTTACTTTTAACCCCCGAAAGTCTTAAAGTTTTCTTAAATGAGTCAATTATTTTACCTGAATGAATGTTCTTCTACTAATGACGAAATATCCAAGTTTTTACTTTACGAAAATTCAGATTTTATTACGGTGTATACATTCAATCAGACAAAAGGTCGCGGACAATACGGAAATACCTGGTCTTCAACGGCTGAAAAAAATTTGGCTTATACGCTGGCCATAAGGACTGAAAATTTCACGGCCTCCGATGTCATGTTCAATTATTATACCGCAATTGTTATTAGCGATTTTCTTGCCAATCTGGCTGAAACCCAGGTGAAAATAAAATGGCCTAATGATATCATCCTGAAAAATAAAAAAATCGTCGGAATTCTGATCGAGAAGAAAAAATTCAACCACCGGAATTATTTTATTATCGGAGCAGGATTCAATATTCTACAGGAAACATTTGATGAAATTTCCCATGCAGGCTCACTTCTGACACTTACGGGAAAACGTTTTGATCTCCACAAATTTGCTTTGCAATTGGATGAGTATTTAACAGAGAGGTTAAAAATTTTACCTTCCGAAAAGGAAATCCTGAATCTTTTTAATGAAAAGCTTTTCCGAAAGGATGAAATTTCAGTTTTTGAAAAGGATAAAAGGCGACAAAATGGCATCATCCGCAATGCTGATGAAAAGGGAGAGCTATGGATCGAACTTGAGGATGAAGGATTACAGTCTTTTTACCACAAAGAGATAAAACTGCTTTACTGATTGGCCCTTTTGATATAAAGAAAGGCAGCAAGCGGAAAAAACACAATATTCGGGAACCACATCGCCAGAGCCGGAGACATGCTTTTGTTCTCAGAAACCACTTTTAAAGCTTCAAACGAAAATACGAAAACAAAAGCCAGGGAAATCCCCAAAGCTAAGTTAACGCCCAGCCCTCCCCTTTTTTTCTGTGAAGAAAGGGAAAGTGCCAGAAAAGTAAGGATCACGATGGAAATAGGCATGGAAGTCCTCTGATGCAACTCATTCAGGTGGGCATTCAGATTGCTGTTTCCTTTTTCGGTTTCCCTTCGGATGAATTTTAAAAGTTCAGGCGTGGTTTTATTCTGCCCCAATAATTCGTTCGGGAAAAGTTCTTCCGGATCATGACCATAATTTTTCTTCAGGTCGAATCCGTTGGAAAGTTTTTCCGTATCGTCTTTATTGATGGTTTTTTCCGTGTATGAATTTAAAACGAAGATCTTCTTGTCCTTATCCCACGATACATCGGAAGCCTTCAGCTCATAAACCATTCTCCTGTTTTTATCAAACTTCTGATACAGGAACCCGGAACCTCTCTTTTCCCTTTTGTTCCAGGTGTTGATAAAGATATATTCGGTTTTGCTAAGCTGTGCGGAAACAGGAGCGGTACCGAGCACCTTCTCCTTATTCGTTGCATTGTAGGTATAAGCTTCCAGCTGGTTTTTCTGGATATTGGCCCACGGCAATAAAAAATGGTTGATTCCCAATGATAAGATGGCGATAAATAAAGAAGTCAGCAGATAAGGCCGGGCAAAGCGATGGAAACTGGCCCCGCTGCTTATTACCGCAACGATCTCGGTATTATTTGCCATTCTGGAAGTGAAATAAATCACTGAAATAAAGACCAGGATCGAAAGGAAGGTCATGATCAAGTTGATGATCCAGAACGGGTAGAAATGGATCAGAAAGTACGTAACATTCAGCTTCGGATCGATCGCCGTAGCGTTTTCGATCCTCGGGATCTTCTGCTGCACATCGATCACCAATACTACGATAGACAGCAATATCAGCATGAAACTGAAAGTCCCAAGGTATTTTCGTACGATATATCGGTCAATGATCTTTAGCATGCTACTGCATTTTTATTTAATTATTCCTGTCAGAATTTTCTTATTTCTCTATTACAATCTCTGGCGCAGCACTGGAACTACAGCGTCTTTCCACTGGTAGAAATCTCCTGCTAAAATATGTTCTCTTGCCGTTTTTACCAAATCCAGGTAAAAAGCCAGGTTATGAATCGAAGCAATCTGTTTCGCCAGGTATTCTTTGGAAACAAATAAATGCCTCACATACGCTTTTGAATATTCCGTATCTACGAAACTTGTTCCAAATTCGTCCAGCGGCGAAAAATCCTGCTTCCACTTTTCGTTTTTCATATTCATGACCCCTTTCCAGGTAAAGAGCATGGCATTTCTTGCGTTACGCGTCGGCATTACACAATCCATCATATCAATACCCAAACCGATCGATTCCAGGATATTCCACGGAGTTCCTACCCCCATCAGGTATCTTGGTTTTTCTTTCGGCAGAATATCGGTCACCTCATCGGTAATCCGGTACATTTCCTCTTCAGGCTCACCCACGGAAAGTCCGCCGATGGCATTTCCTTCAGCTCCCGATTCAGCTATCACTTCTGCAGAAATTTTTCTCAAATCTGAAAAAGTAGATCCCTGCACAATCGGGAAGAGTCTCTGCTTATGGCCATACAATTCAGGATTGTTTTCCGTCCATTCAATGCATCTTTTCAGCCAGCGGTGCGTAAGCTCCATCGAAGATTTCGCCTGGTTATACTCGCAGGGATAAGCCACACATTCGTCAAAAGCCATAAAAATATCGGCACCGATCTGTCGCTGGATTTCCATCGATTTTTCCGGGGAAAACATATGATAGCTTCCGTCGATATGAGATTTGAATCGGGCCCCTTCTTCGGACATCTTCCGGCTGCTCGCCAGTGAAAATACCTGAAAGCCTCCTGAATCCGTGAGAATAGGAAGATCCCAGTTCATGAATTTATGCAGCCCTCCTGCTGCCTGCATGGTTTCCATGCCCGGACGGAGGTATAAATGATAGGTGTTGCCCAGAATGATCTGCGCTTTTATATCTTCTTTTAATTCCCTCTGGTGAACGGTCTTTACACTCGCTACCGTTCCCACCGGCATAAAGATCGGGGTCTGAATCTTACCGTGATCCGTGGTAAGCTCTCCCGCTCTTGCTTTTCCTTCAGAGGTTTTTTCTATAGTAAAAAACTTTTGCATCTTCTTATCTCGATAAAACGGGAGGAGGCTGAAGTTCCCCCGGTTTATTTTTTTTATCCTTTACATACTGATCCGCCTTCGGATCTTTTTCCAATATTATTTTTTGTGCATCCTCCGCAATTCCCTGCATCTTTTCCTTTACAACATAGTATTTAAAGCTGGCAATAAAATCTTCGGATTTAATATTGTGCTGTTTTAAAACATATCTCGTCCCTGCTTCCAGATTGGAATTCGGATAGATAAATGTAGCCTGATCATTGATAGCCAGGTCTGCCAGTACTTCCGCCATCTGATCTTTGGAAAGCAGGTTCTTGGGCTTATCGATGTAGTCTCCGCAGGAAAAAAGACCCATCAGCACGAAAATGAAGAACAGTTTTTTCATAACCTGTTGATGAAAGATTTCCATTTTAAATTTAATACTCCGAAAACCGCTTCATGAATAATTCCGCCATTCATCTTGCTTTCTCCCAAAATTCTGTTGGTAAAAATGATCGGCACTTCCACGATTTTAAATCCTTTTTTAAAGGCCCTGAACTTCATTTCAATCTGAAATCCGTATCCTTTTAACTTTACATTATCGAGACCGATCTCCTCAAGTACTTTTTTTGAAAAACAGACAAAACCTGCCGTTGTATCATGAATCGGGAGTCCCAATACGAACCGTACGTATTTTGAAGCAAAATACGAAAGCAACACTCTTCCCATCGGCCAGTTTACCACATTTACCCCTTTGGAGTAGCGGGAACCGATGGCCATATCCGCATTCAGACAGGCTTCGAAAAGTTTCGGCAGATCGTTCGGGTTATGGGAAAAATCGGCATCCATTTCGAAAATGTAATCATAATTGTTCTCGATAGCCCATCTGAAGCCGTGGATATATGCTTTTCCCAGACCGTCTTTTACTTTTCGTACGGATAAGTGAAGATGATGCGGAAATGCCTTCTGCAGCTCTTTCACCTGTTCCGCCGTTCCATCAGGAGACGAGTCATCCACTACCAAAATATGAAAGTCATCTTCCAATGCAAAAACTGCGGAAATAATATCTTCAATATTTTCCTTTTCGTTGTAAGTCGGAATTATGACCAGTTTTTTCATTTCAGTTTGCAAAGATAGTTTATTTAACCTTTTTATTTTATACAAAATAATCTATAATTTTGCAAAAAAATTACGTTGCCGCTATCACAAAACTTTATAAATCATACGAGAATACCTGAGAACAACGACTGGGTAATCTTTATATTGTTAGGTTGTATCTTTTTATATCTTTTTATGATGAATATCGTAGAGAGAGAAGCCAACCTGAGAGACTTTCTGCTGCAGAAATATTTTGACTCCAGCAACAATTTGCCCAGCTGGGTCATTACTTCCTGCGTAGTGGTACTTACCCTGGCCGTCCTGATCTCGCAGTATGTTCCTATGGTTCCTAAATTCGTGGCTGACTTGCAGATTTTGGGGTACCAGCTGAACAAATTTGGGTTCTGCCTGATTGCCGTTATGCTTTTTTACCTGGTACGGACCAGCCTGGGATTTTTATTTTTCCAGAGTATCGGTGATGGAAAGAAGTGGACTATTTTTTATTTTACTGCTACAAAATTTTATTTTATTCTCTCCTTTTTACTGATTATTTTGTGTGTCACCCACTATTATTTCCCGGTTGACAGAAATAAAATATTTTTCTATTACCTGTTCTTTTTTTCTTTTGTATTCATTTTCAAGGTTTTTTTCTATTTATTTCACAAGAACAAGATCTTACCTGAAAAATGGTATTATAAATTTTTGTATATTTGCACCCTCCAAATCGCACCTCTTTTGTTGCTTTGGAAGCTATTATTTTTTTAATAAATGTCAATGATGAGAATAAAGTCTATATTGGTTTCTCAACCAGCGCCAAGTGAGTCGTCTCCGTACCTGGAAATTGCAAAGAAGGAAAAGATAAAGATTGATTTCCGTCCTTTCATCCACGTCGAAGGAGTTGACAATAAAGAACTGAGAACACAGAAGATCGATCTTACGCAATATACCGGAATCATTTTCACGAGTAAAAATGCGATAGACCATTACTTCAGATTAGCGGAAGAGCTGCGCTTTTCGGTACCTGACACGATGCGTTACATCTGCCAGTCCGAAGCGATTGCGAACTATCTTCAGAAGCATATCGTTTACAGGAAAAGAAAGATCAGCTTTGGAGAAAAGAATTTTTCCGATCTGTTGCCGCTTTTCAAGAAGTTCCCGACAGAGAAATATCTGCTTCCCTCATCAGATGTTCTGAGTCCGGATATCGTAAAAACAATGGAAGCTTCCAACGTAGATTGGAAAAGAGCGATTATGTACAGAACCGTTTGCAGCGATCTTACCGACATCAATGTAAAGGATTACGACATGCTTATCTTCTTCAGCCCGCAGGGGATCAAATCTCTGCAGCAGAATTTCCCAGGCTTCAAGCAGGAAGATACGAAAATCGGTGTTTTCGGATCTACCACTTCGGCAGCAGCAGAAGAAGCAGGATTGAAAGTGGATTTGATGGCGCCTACAAAAGAAACTCCGTCCATGACCATGGCATTGGAAAAATATATTAAAGCACTTCACAAATAAGTTTTAATATAAAAATATAAAGCAACCGTCTTTTCATACAGGAAAGATGGTTTTTTTTTAACTAAATTTGAACAAGAATTAATATTAATGGAAGCTCCAAAGGCAAAAAAAATAGAAAAACTCCTCGAAACACACGGTGATCAAAGAATTGATAACTATTTCTGGCTCAACGAAAGGGAAAATCCCGAAGTCATTAAATATCTTGAAGAAGAAAATACGTATGCCGATTTCGTGATGAAAGATACGGAGCAGCTGCAAGAAGAACTCTTTGAGGAAATGAAAGCCCGCTATAAGAAAGATGATGAGTCCCTGCCGTATTTTTTCAATGGATATTGGTATATCGTTCGGTATGAAGAAGGAAAAGAATATCCGATCTTCTGCAGAAAATACCAAAGCCTGGAAAACGAAGAGGAAATTATTCTCGATGTCAACATCCTGGCGGAAGGCGAAAATTATTTTGAAGTAGGCAGCGTGGCTGTAGCTCCGAATAATGAATTAGCTTCTTTTTCAACCGATAATGTAAGCCGCAGGATTTACAGCATCAATTTCAAAAATCTTAAAACAGGCGAAATCCTTACTGATAAAATTGAGAATACGACCGGAAAAGCAGTCTGGGCCAATGATAACGAACATGTATTCTACATCAGAAAAGACGAAAGCCTGAGAGCTTTCCAGGTTTACCGTCATAAGCTGGGAACCGACGCTTCTGAAGATGTGCTGATTTTCCATGAAGAAGACGATACCTTTGACGTAAATGTCTTCAAAACAAAATCCCTGGAATATATTTTTATTGCCAGCTCAAGCACGATTTCGGATGAACACCGGTTTATCCCTTCCGACAATGTTTTTGCAGACTGGACGATTATTCAGCCGAGGATTGACGATCTGGAATATTCCGTAGAACATTACGAAGACGAATTTTACATCATTACGAATGCAGATGATGCTTTCAATTTTAAAATCGTAAAAACCAAAATCGATAACTGCGGTATGGAAAACTGGGTGGATGTTATTCCGCACCGCCCTGAAGTTCTGCTGGAAGGTTTTGAGATCTTTAAAAATTACCTGGTGCTTGAAGAGCGCGAGCAGGGCCTTTTACAGATTAAGATCATCGACGAAAAAACGCAGGAATCTTATTACCTACCGTTCTCGGATCCTACCTATACGGCCTATATCGGGGTAAATCTTGAATTTGATACGGAAGTTCTCCGCTACGGCTATACTTCCCTTACGCAGCCAAGTTCTACCTACGAATACAATATGAAAGAGAAGACCACCATTCTTCTTAAGCAGCAGGAAGTACTGGGCGGAAAATTTTTCCCGGAAAACTACATTTCGGAAAGAATCTGGGCAGATTCCAGAGATGGGGAGACAAAAATTCCTATTTCTCTGGTATATCATAAAGACACAAAAAAATCTGCGGATACCCCGCTGCTTTTATACGGATACGGAAGTTACGGCCATACGGTAGATGCAAGTTTCTCGAATGTACGGCTTTCGATCCTGGACAGAGGTTTTATTTATGCCATAGCACACATCAGAGGAGGAGAATACCTGGGAAGAGAATGGTATGAAGACGGAAAAATGCTGTTCAAGAAAAATACGTTCTTCGATTTTATTGATGCCGGAACGTTTTTAATTAAAGAAAATTACACTTCATCCAAACATCTGTATGCCATGGGCGGAAGCGCCGGAGGATTGCTGGTAGGAGCAGTAATGAATTACGAACCTTCCTTATTCAACGGGATCGTGGCGCAGGTTCCTTTTGTGGATGTGGTGACGACCATGCTGGATGAAACCATTCCTTTGACAACCGGAGAATACGACGAATGGGGAAATCCGAATGACGAAGAATATTACTATTACATGAAAGAATATTCACCGTACGATAATGTAGAAGCCAAAGATTATCCGAATGTACTGATCACTACCGGACTGCACGATTCGCAGGTTCAGTATTGGGAGCCGGCCAAATGGACTGCAAAACTGAGGGAATTGAAAACGGATAATAACCTCTTGGTTTTTAAGACCGATATGAGCGCAGGCCACGGCGGAGCAAGCGGAAGGTTTGAATCCTTAAAAGAAGATGCCCTGGAATATGCATTTTTACTAAAACTCGAAAATAAAAATTAAGATATGACTCTCCTGATTATTTTCATTGGCATTGCTCTCGTGTATTATCTTTTCCAAAAAAGCAGAATCAATCGAATTGAAAAACAGGAATACCTGCGGGAAAAGAGAGATGAAAAGTTTGAGCAGCTTCTGAATCTTGCAAGAAAGCAGGACGCGGCAAAATCTGAAGCGCAGCATATCCATAACAATCAGGAAAATTGATTTATACATTATGAATAACGAAGCAGAATATTGGCAGAAAGTAGAACAATTTTTCATTGAAAATTTTGATACGGAGAAAAATGCGCCTATTGAAACCTATCTTTTCCTGATAGGCCTTCAGGAACTGGGCAGCGGCCAGCAGAAATATACGAAAGACGATAAAGTTAACCTCATCCATATTGCCGTATGCAGGCTGCTGGAACCGTTCGGGTACTATAAATTTTCGCATTACGACGACGACGGTTATCCCCATTTTGAAAAACTGGAAGACCTTCCGGAACTGAAGCCTAATGAGCAGCAGCTCTTGATGAAAAAAGCGATCATTCAGTATTTTCAGGATGAGGAATTGATTTAAAGTTTAATTTTAATCTTTTTAAAATAAAAAAGGAAAGTAGTAGTTACTTTCCTTTTTATTTTTGAAATAATTCTTTTTACACTTTGACTAAAGCCGATGGAATGGCTTTATATTGAAAACGGGCTGAAGCCCGTTCTTACGGATAAAGGTGTTTCCATTGGCATTTTCTGGAATGATCACCGTCAGGTATTACTTCAGAATTTCATCCAGCTGAGTTAACCCCGTTTTAAATCCTTCTTCAAAACCCATTCCTAGCAATTTTGTTAACACCTCTTCGCTCGGAAAATGGATATTAACCGTTACTTTTGTTCCTTCTTCCACCCCTGTAAAGCCGAAAAGCCATTTTACTTCAGGAAAATCAGGACTTTCAATTCCGTTTTCATCGCAGAAAGAATCGGTTCCGTCGAAGCTGCGGTGTTCGGTAATTTCTCCGAACTTTACTTTCGCATAATGCCGTTCTCCCGCCGGCCCAACCATCGCATACAGCCATGTTCCGCCATTTTTAAAATCCTGGGTTTTCGTTTCGCATTTCCAGGGTCTCGGTGCCCACCATTGGTCTAGCAATTCGGATTTTGTAAAATAGTCCCAGACTTTTGATACTTCAGCATCATAGATTTTCATTACATAGATGCTTTTTGCATCGAAATCTTTGTTGAAAATAGTATTGGATTCCATAAAAAATATTTTGTTTATACAAAGCTACAGTTTATTTTAAGCATGGCTAGTTTTCCTATGCCACCCATTTAAAAATTCCTAAATAAATGTTAAAAAATAGATTTTTAAGAAAAATTACACAATTTTATGGCTTATTTTTTGTTTATTAAATCACAAAATAATAATTTTAACATTTACTATTTAAAAAACCCATTAAAAATCAATAAATGAATAATAAATTCATTCCAATAATTTCAGTGTTTATGACGATCTCACTGATTGTTTTCGTAACACTCCAGTTTTATTGGCTGAAAAATTATTATGGTGCGCTGGAACAGGACTTTTCTTCAAAAGTCTATTCTGCATTGGAAGGAACAACCAAAAGCATCGGTGAAATTGAGCTTGATAAATACCTGAATGTCGAAAACAAGGATTTCAGGAACAATATTCTGGCCAATAGTGAGCAGCCGACTTTAACGACCATCCAGCAGGTAGAGGATTCCGGCAAGCAACGACAGATCATTTACCTGAAAAACATTATCGAAAAAAGCCAGCTTCCGATTTCGCAGAAAGGAGATTCCATCAAGCTTACCAAATTATACACCGACGAAGCGGCCTATAAAATAAAGCGCGATACAACCGACCGCGGCATCCTTACGGCCGACCTCAACCAGGATATTGAAAATGGCGATTATTCAATGAAAGAATACGCCAAGATCGTAGGAAACAACCTCCCGATATCGAAAAGGGTAAATTCCAAGGTTCTGGATTCCGTGATTACCAAAGAGCTCCGGATTCGTGGGATTTCCGCTAAATTCGGCTATGGGATTATCGACAAGAATAACAACCTTACTAAAGTAGTAAGCAGGGATTATAAAGACCGGAAAGATAACAATACGTACAGTTATCCGCTGTTTACGGATCAAAAAGAAAGAACGCTGTATAGCTTAGCTCTGGTATTCCCGAAAAAGGATTATTCCCTGGCCATGAACAACTGGCCGATGCTGTTGGGAACTTTTCTGTCCTTGTTAACGATTTTGGGAATTTACATTATTTCCATCAACTATATGATGAAACAGAAAAAGCTGGCGGAGGTAAAAACGGATTTCATCAACAATATGTCCCATGAGTTTAAGACGCCGCTGGCGACGATTTCCGTAGCCACCGATTCCTTAGCCAACGATAAGATTGCCACCAATCCGGATAAGGTAAAATATTATTCGGAACTGATCAAGCAGGAGAACCTGAGGATGAAAAAACAGGTGGAGAACGTCCTGAACATGTCGAAGCTGGAAAGAAACGAAGTCCGGTTGTTTTTAAAGGAGACCAATGTACGCGAACTGATCCGCAGGACAACGGAATCTTTTAACCTGATCGTCCAGCAAAGAAACGGGACCCTTGTGCAGGAATTTAACGCAACGCATTATAATTTTAAAATCGATGAGTTCCATATTTCCAATATGCTGGTAAACCTTTTGGATAATGCCAACAAATATTCGCCGGAGGCACCGGAAATCACGATCCGAACCAAGAATGAAGGGCATTTTTATGTAATAGAAGTTTCAGATAAGGGAATGGGAATGGAAACCCATAACAAAACGAAGATTTTTGAGAAATTCTTCAGAGAAGAAACAGGAAATATCCATAATGTAAAAGGACAGGGATTAGGGCTTTCCTATGTGAAAAAAATTGTAGAACTTCATAAAGGACAGATTATTGTAGATTCTTCTAAAGGAAAAGGAAGTACCTTTACAATTAAACTGCCGATGAGCTAGATAAAAAATAAACCAAAACAAAATACAGGAAGAAAAGAGTGACGGGTTCATTCTGACGATTAATTTTAATAATTTAAACTATGAGCAACAGAATATTATTAGTAGAAGACGACCAGAGTTTCGGGGCTGTGCTGAAGGATTATTTAACGATAAATAATTTCGAGGTTACTCTTGCCACCGACGGCGAACAGGGATTGAAAGAGTTTACGGAAAACGAATTCGACATCTGCATTTTTGACGTGATGATGCCGAAAAAAGACGGTTTTTCCCTGGCTGAAGACGTAAAAAAAATCGATAAAAATACCCCGATCATTTTCCTTACGGCAAGAAATATGAGGGAAGACATTCTGAAGGGATATCAGCTGGGTGCGGACGATTATATCACCAAGCCTTTCGATACCGAATTGCTGTTGTACAAGATCAAGGCTATTCTTCAGAGAAGCTCTACGCTGGAAAATGAAGAGCAGGAACAGTTCAAGATCAGCAACATCTTCTTCGATTCCATGCTGAGACAGTTGAGAGTAGGTGATAATGAATACAAGCTTTCTCCAAAAGAAAATGAGCTGTTGAAGCTGCTTTGCATCCACAGAAACGATTTTATGCCAAGAGACCTGGCCTTAAGAAAGATCTGGAAAAAAGAGAATTATTTCACGGCAAGAAGTATGGACGTTTATATTGCAAAACTCCGTAAGCTGCTGAAAGACGACGAAGGACTGGAAATCATCAACGTACACGGTGAAGGATTCAGACTTTTGGTTAAGAATTAATTTAAAATAAATTATTATAAATATAAAGTTAGCAAAGCAATTAAAAATGTTTTGCTAATTTTGTTTTATATGAAGAATACATTGTTGGGCCTGATGGCCATTTCTATAATTACAGTTTCTTGTAAAAAAGACGAGAGAGCCACCTATCTTACGGAAGAAGCAGGCGTTGAGCAGCCGGCTGTGGCTGTAAACCAGGCTCCAAAGGCTTCTCTTATAGACCAGGCGGGCATTACCACTGGTTCCGGAACAGCAACCGTTACCGCCGCCGGGATGAACCCTCCTCACGGGCAACCGGGACACCGGTGTGATATTCCTGTCGGGCAGCCTTTGAATTCCGCTCCGGCACAACCGCAAAACGGACAGAATGTAGCGGTAAATACCCAGCAGGGACAAGCCATCCAGATTGATCCTAATGCGCTTCAGCCCGGAAAGTTTACCGTAGACAAAAGCGGAAAAGCAAAAACCGTAACTCCAAAAGGAATGAATCCGCCTCACGGAGAACCTGGGCACCGATGTGACATTCCTGTCGGACAGCCTCTGAACAGCAAACCGGCTCAGACCCAGCAACCGGCTCAGGTAGTTGCACAAAACACACCGGTTCAGGCTGCTGCACCGGCACCTACAGGTCCGAAACCGGCAGCAAACCCTCCGCACGGAGAGCCTTGGCACAACTGCGCCGTGAAAGTTGGTGAAGCTTTACCATAAATTTTGTATTTTTGCAGCATGAAATTATTTCAGATCATAACGATTATTTTCTGCTTAGGAATATTCTTTATTCCTAAAGATAATTTCTATGCGCAGAAGATGCAGGAGACCTGCTGCAAAAATGATTCTGAAATGAGCTGCTGTAAGAAAGACCATCAGCAGCATTCCAAAGAAAACCAGGGTAAGAAAGATAAAAAATCCTCATGCAGCGACGATTGCTGCTCTACCTGCGTTACCTGCTACACGTATATAGAAACACCGTGCTCCAGGAATCTGCAGGCGGAGATTTCGTATTATCAATCCAATAAAAATTTACAGTTCGAATATTCGGATCCGTATATTTCAGACCGTTTAAAAGAAATCTGGCAACCGCCGAAAATAGGTTAATTAAATAAACTTAACAATGTATCCGTTTAGCAATTTATCAATGTTTTCAGATGACTACTTTGCTATATCGAGACATTCATTTAATTAATCTAAATTTTTTAAACCCCATGAAATTATATATTTCCAGGATTATTCTTGGTATATTCTTAATATCTGCCTCATTGATATCGGCTCAAAATCTTTCTAAAAACAGTTTTACGGTAAAAGGAAACTGCAACATGTGCAAAGAAAGAATTGAAACTACCGCCAGAAAGGCAGGCGCAAAAACGGCAGTCTATTCCGTAGACCTTCAAACACTGACTCTAGAAACAGATAATACCGTTTCAACAGACGAAATCCTGAAAAAAGTAGCCGATGCCGGCCATGACAATGAAAAGTTCAAAGCTCCTGAAAACCGCTATCAGGCCCTGCCCGACTGCTGCCATTACGAGCGGAATCTACAGGCTGCGACTACAGAAAATCACGATCATCCTTTAAAAAAGGAAAATGAATTCTATGTAAAAGGCAATTGCGAATCCTGCAAAGCCCGCATTGAAAAAGCCGCTAAGGATGCCGGTGCCGATGCAGCCGAATGGAACGCGGAAACCCAGACCGTCGCTTTACATTTTGATTCGGCTAAAACCTCATCCGATAAGATCTTAAAGAAAATAGCGGAGGTAGGCCACGATAATGAAAAGTACAAATCCGGCGACAATACCTATAAAAACCTTCCTTCCTGCTGTCTGTATGACCGGACAATCCCGTTCGGGGAAGCTAATCCAAAAGTTCATTTAGAAGAATCTGAAGCATCAGAGCATTCGGAGCATACAGTTTCCAATACTGAACATTCTGCCGGAAAAGCCATTGAGGGCGTTACGGTAACAGGATCCAAAGCGGCTACCTCATTACAGAAAAAAGAGGCCGGACTGGTTTTTAACATCGATAAAAAAGAATTATTGAAAGCCGCCTGCTGCAACTTATCCGAAAGCTTTGAAACCAATGCCACGGTAGATGTCTCCTTCAGCAATGCCGTGACGGGAACCAAACAGCTTAAAATGCTGGGCCTGGATCAGAAATACACCAGCCTGACAAAGGAACTTCTGCCTGAAATCCGGGGATTGGCTTCTGCCTATGGACTCAATTTCATCCCCGGAAGGTGGATTGAAAGTATCCAGCTCACAAAAGGAGGCAGTACGGTAACCAATGGCTATGAAAGCATCACCGGACAGATCAACAGCGAGCTGCTGAAAAATGCTAAAGCGCCGGAAACTTCATTAAACCTCTTTGCCGATTTCAACGGAAGAACCGAAGCGAATATCACCAGCGTCTCACCGATCAACGAAAAATGGTCGCAGACGTTTCTGCTGCATGGAAACGGTACTTTCGGAGAGACGGATATGAATAAGGATGGGTTTCTGGACCGGCCGAAAGGAACCCAGCTGAATGCCGCTTATCTGCTCAACTACAATGATTTGGAAAAGTCAGGCTTAGGTTCGCATTTCGGAATTAATTTTATCAAGGATGAAAGGATTTCCGGACAGATTGGTTTTGATAAAAAAATCCCTCAGGAAAAGCAGTCACTCTATGGAGTAGAAATTGATATTTCCAGGTTTCAGGTCTGGAATAAAACAGGATACGTTTTTAAAGGCAAGCCTTACCAAAGCTTAGGCTGGATGAACCAGTACACCTATCACCAGCAGGACAGCTTCTTCGGATTGAGAAATTATTCCGGGAAGCAGCAGACATATTATTCCAACTTGATTTTTGAAAGTATTCTGGGAAATACCAACCATAAATACATAGCCGGGGCAAGCTTTATGTACGACGGTTATGATGAAACCTATCTGGCAGACCGTTTTAAAAGAAACGAGATCGTTCCCGGAGCATTTGCAGAATATACGCTTACCGGTTTAAAGTATACCTTAGTAGCCGGAGCAAGGGTTGATTTCCACAACCTCGCAGGAACGCAGTTTACACCGAGACTGAATTTTAAATACGATTTTACACCACAGACCATTCTGAGGCTTTCTGCGGGAAGAGGTTTCCGGACAGCCAATATTTTTGCGGAAAGCCAGCCGTATTTTGCCTCCAACAGAAGCATTCAGATCTTAGAAAATGGCGGCAACATCTATGGACTGAAACCTGAAATTGCCTGGAACTACGGAGCCAGCCTGCAACAGGAATTTAAAATCTTCGGCAGAAAATCAACCGTTGTTGCAGACTTTTTCAGAACCGATTTCAAGGATCAGGTGATGGTGGATCTGGACCGTTCCCCTCAACAGCTGAATTTCTATAATTTGGAAGGAACATCATTTGCCAACTCATTCCAGACCCAATGGGATTTTATCCCGCTTAAAAATTTAGAAGTAAGACTGGCTTACAAATATTACGATGTCCAGGCAGATTACCTGACAGGAAGAAGAGAGGTGCCATTTATGGCGAAACACAGAGGATTTGTAAATGTTGCTTATTCCACCAATAAAGATAAGCAAGGCGGATTCTGGAGTTTTGATACGACGCTGAATATTGTCGGAAAACAAAGGCTGCCGGACACCTCCTCCAACCCTGCTGCTTTTAAGCTTCCGGCATACTCAGGATCCTATGTGGTTCTGAATGCTCAGGTTTCAAAAAACTTCAATAAAAAAATCAGGGCTTATGTCGGTGGTGAAAACCTGACTTCCTATTACCAGAAGAACGCAATCCTAGATGTAAAAAATCCTTTCGGAAATTATTTCGACGGCGGAATGGTTTATGCTCCGATTATGAAGGCTAATTTTTATATCGGGTTGGATGTGAGTTTTTAGGATTGAATTTAAATAGAGTAAGATCAGAATGAATTACAGCTAATTTAACAGGAACTTAATGTGACATAAAATGAGTGGGCTGAAATTAAATTGATCATATTTCATCAATAGCGTCGGGCTTTAGCCCGATATGAAAATTGTAACTCCAAATTGGCTAAAGCCGAAATTTATTATAGGTTTTGGCTAAAGCCGCTCAGTATCCGCCATATTGTGAATGGGCTAAAGCCCAATGTCATTAAGTTAAGGTCTTATAGATTTTTTTTATAGTTTTTAGTGACCTTTGGTTTCGCTCTGACTCTGTATTTTAAAATATTCCTTTTAAAGGATCTTTTGGGTCTGACGGGGATCATATGAGAAGCAAAAAGAATTTTAAGCTCTGCCACTATATCCTCTTTTTTTACATTGCTAAAGAGCAAA
This sequence comes from Chryseobacterium sp. SORGH_AS_0447, assembly GCF_030818695.1. Lineage (NCBI taxonomy): Bacteria > Pseudomonadati > Bacteroidota > Flavobacteriia > Flavobacteriales > Weeksellaceae > Chryseobacterium > Chryseobacterium sp. SORGH_AS_0447. The sequence goes on from NZ_JAUTAR010000001.1 coordinate 171,107, forward strand.
TTCAAAATTCTGTTTTTCATCAAGCTGTAAGAAAGGGAAGTATTGACTTTGTACCGGTACTTCTTTTTCGTATCAACTTCATTAAGCTCCTGTTCGAGTTCTCTGACAATAAGGGTCTGTATATTGCTTACAAGCAAAGTAGAATAGAAATCCTGTAAGATGCTGTTGTTTGAGTAACCGGAAAATTCCTCCAGGTGAAGCTTGTTTTTGATTTCATCAAAATAGGTTTCTATGCCCCAGCGTTCAAAATATAGGGCTTTGAAAATCTCCGAAGGATAACAAGCCTCATCTAAAAGAGAGGTTGCAAGAACTTCGATGGTGCCATTATCCAGTACGACACGCAACAATCTTACCTTAAAAGTATAGTCTCTACCATAATCTTTTCCTGACAGATCTACGTTGGGAGAAGGCTTAAAGTCTGTTATCATACTGGATATTCCGCTTTTGACGAAATCTTTTATGGTTTGGTTCAAACCTACTTTTACGCGCATAAGGTAGTTAAAATTTCTTTTGTGATGCTGATAAAAGAAATCAAATGAAGCAAAACCACGGTCATATAGCAGCAGATCATTATGGCAACAATGAGCCAACAGCTCAAGAGCCTGTAAACGTTCATCAGTATCTATAGAAGAAAGTACCCCTTTTAAACAGATTTTATTGATTGTATCATACAGTACGCAGGCTTTGGCCTGTACGCAGGTATGAGAAGTCTGGTTTTTGGATACACCATAAATCTCTTCCAGCTCTCGGGTTTGAGGTAGATTAATTCTCGAACCATCAATAGCCAACAGACGAAGACCATTGAATTTGGTCTGTACTGCAGAATTATCTGTATAGAATTCTTCCACAAGCCGCTTGTTCAGATGAATAAAAACCTCGGGCTTTATCTTTTTTCTGTTCTGTACGTATGCACTTTTTGTAAAAGTATTCTGTGTCTGGCCCAAAGATCTTATATAGTGAATGAAATTTACAATCTCACAGGACAGGCTTTTGGTAATGAAGTTGAGCATAAACAAAAGCGTATTTGAAAAGCTCAACTTCCTTTTGCGGGTGAAATCTCTGCTACTCATCCTGTATTCATTACAAATAGCCACGCTGTGGATTTCCTCCTCCAATGATAATAAAATATCTGAAACATTTTTTTTGCATAATAAGAAAATGAAAGATTAAATCTCAAATTTAGCAAAAACATAACACTAAAAAATACTAACTTAATGACATTGGGCTAAAGCCCATTTCTATTGATATTAAATAGTATACTTAGCTTATTAAAAACATTCAGCATGGCTTATAAAACTATTTAACTTAAAGCCATGCTTTTTTGTATCTTTAGCTAAAGAAATATTGCTTACTTACTGATGCTTATTTTTGAAGACCATTACAAAAAACTGGGTTTCGAAACCTTTTCTGAACAAAATCTGCAGGACTTTACAGAGAGCCGGTACAAATCCGAAATCAAGATTTTTCATGTTCCGGAAGGTTATGAACTGACCATAGATTTTAAAAACTACAAAAACGAAAATCCGGCCCTGTTTTTCCTTACCAGCCAGCACCTGCAGGTGGAACACGGCACCGGAGAATCCCAACTACTGTATTATAACCGTGACTTTTACTGCATCCAGATCCACGATAAAGAAGTGGCCTGTGACGGGCTGCTTTTTCACAATGTCTTTGAAATTCCTTTTGTTGAGCTGGACAAAGAGGAAAACAGAATGGTTAAAAATTTGTTCAGGAGCATTAGGGAGGAATTGGAGGACCAAGATTCGTCTGCTGAAGAAATGATCCGTACCTATGTAAAACAGATCATCATCCGCGCCACCCGAAAATGGAAAAAGCAGAACCTGGATAACGATAAGATCAAAATTCCCGGCAACGAACTGGAAATTTTCCGGGATTTCAGCCGGCTGCTGGAAATCCATTTCAGGAAAAAGCATCATGTATCAGATTATGCAGAGCTGCTGCATATGGCCCCAAAAACGTTAACGCACAAATTTAAAAGCTTAAAACTGGAATCCCCGAACCAGTTAATCATCAACCGGATTTTACTGGAAGCCAAAAGACTGCTCTTTTATACCGATAAGCCTGTAAAAGAAATTGCCTATGATCTGGGATATGATGATCCGGCTTATTTTAACCGTCTTTTCACCAATAAAACAGGAAATACGCCTTCCAGCTTTAAGAAAAACTATATGTCGGGAAAAAAGTACAAGAGTTAGTTCTTTTTATCTATTGAATCGGAACAATATCTGCTATAGCTTTGTCCTATTAAAAAATTCTAACAACAAAAAAATTTAACACATTATGAAACGTAATGCAACAGCCGTTTGGAACGGTACCATCAAAGAAGGAAAAGGACATTTAACCACACAGAGCAGCACATTGAACCAGACCCAGTATTCTTTCAACAGCCGCTTTGAAGAAGGAGTCGGAACAAACCCTGAAGAATTGCTGGCAGCGGCCCATGCCGGTTGTTTTACCATGAAATTAAGCGCTGAACTTACCCAGGCAGGATTTACTCCTGAAGAACTGACTACAAAATCGGTGATTACCCTGGATCCGAGCGCTGGAAAAATTACAAAATCAGAACTTACTTTAACGGCAAAAGTTCCGGGAATTTCTGAAGAAGAATTCCAGAAATATGCTAAAATCGCAGAGGAAGGATGCCCGGTAAGTGCCGCTTTCAATTTTGAAATTACCCTGGAAGCTACTTTGGCAAACTCATAATTTTGTCTGAGATTATTTTACGTTAAAAATCTTATATTAAATATAAATAGGAACGGGCTTTAGCCCGTTTTTCCTATTAAAAATCCATTCGGCTTCAGCCTAACCAAAAAAAAACAGCCCGTTAATATACCGATCGGTATATTTTTGTATATTTGTCCTGTAATTGATTATCCATGTCGAAAGCGGAAAAGACAAAACAATTCATTATTGAGAAAACAGCCCCGGTGTTCAATACCAAAGGCTACATCTCCACGTCTTTATCCGACATTGCGGAAGCCACCGGACTCACCAAAGGAAGCATCTACGGAAATTTTGAAAATAAAGAAGAAGTGGCGCTCGCGGCTTACCGGTACAATGCAGGCTCGTTAAAAGAAAAAATGATTTCATCTTTCAGCGACAAATTTCCGGCCTCAATCGATAAGCTGTATGCTTTTGTTGCTTTTTACAGAGAAAACTGGCAGTCTGTATTTTTAAGTGGAGGCTGTCCCCTGATGAATGCGGCTACGGAATCGGATGACACTTTTCCCGATCTGAAAAATCTGGTCACCCAATCTTTTGTAGAGTGGATTTCTAAAATTTCATCTGTCATATCCGATGGCCAGGAAAAAGGGGAACTTAATAAAAAGCCGGATGCGGAAGAATATGCCTCATTGTTCATCATGATGATCGAAGGCGGGATTCTGCTCTCCAAAACCACGGGTGACGAAAAATTTCTGAATCTTGCCTTAGACCATATTCTCAGGATTATTGAGGTGGAATTCATTCCGGAAGAAAAACAAAAAAATTAACATATAATATGGATAAATTAGCGGTCCTGAAAAGCTTTACGGGAAAAGAGTTTACGGAGTCTCCCTCCCCATTCATGAGATGGCTGAAGCCGGTCGTGGTTTCGGCAGAAGAAGGCCGGATCGAATTTCAGTACACTGTAAGGGAAGAATGGCTGAACCCGATGGGCAATATGCACGGCGGAGTCACCGCGGCCATTATGGATGATATCATCGGAGCCACGATGTTCTCTCTGAACGAAGAAAATTTCATTGTTACCATCAATAACAGCATTGATTATTTTTCAACTGCCAAAGAAAATGCTCATATTGTAGCCGAAACGAAAATCATCAAAAGAGGAAAACAGTTTGTAAACGCGCAATGCGAAATATGGAATGCAGACAAAACCCCGCCTGATTGCTCGGGGAACCTCTAATTTATTCAAAATCAGTAATTAAATGAAAAGAGTTGTTATTACAGGTCTTGGCGCAGTGACGCCTTTAGGAAATACCGTTGAAGAATTCTGGCAAAACAGCATCCGCGGAGTAAGCGGCGCCGGAAACATTACCCATTTCGATACAGAAAAATTTAAGGTACACTTTGCCTGTGAAGTGAAAAACTTTGATCCGAAAGCGCATCTTACCCATAATGAAATCAAACGGAGCGATCTGTTTTCACAATATGCCATGTATTCGGCTGCGGAAGCCCTGAAAGATTCCGGGCTGGAACTGGGAAGTATGGATCCTTTTGATACCGGCGTGATCTGGGGAACCGGACAGGGCGGAATGTGGACCTTTGAAAACGAGGTGATGGAATTTACCAAAGGAGACGGAACTCCGCGTTTCAATCCGTTCTTTGTCCCTAAATTCATTGCCAATATGGCTTCCGGCATGATTTCTATGAAATTCGGGCTGCAGGGCATTAATTACACCACTATTTCTGCCTGTGCTACCGGGAATACAGCCATTATGGATGCGTTCAACTACATCAGGCTCGGAAAAGCCAAGGTCATTGTAAGCGGAGGTTCCGAAGCAGCCATCACTCCGGCATCGATCGGAGGATTTTCCATTATGAAAGCCATGTCTACCCGAAATGATGATTTTGCTACGGCAAGCCGCCCTTATGATGCAGACCGGGACGGATTCGTGATGGGCGAAGGAGCAGGTGCCTTGATTCTGGAAGAATACGAACATGCCAAAGCAAGAGGTGCAAAAATCTATGCCGAACTCGCGGGAGCAGCCATGACCGCTGATGCTTACCATATGACAGCACCTCATCCGGAAGGAACGGGAGCTATTAAAGCCATGCAGCTGGCATTAAAGGAAGCAGGAATCAATACCGAGGATATCGATTACATTAACCCGCACGCCACTTCTACCCCGATGGGCGACCTGGTAGAGCTGAACGGGATTAACAAACTGTTTAAAAGAAGCAAAAACCTGGACATCAGTGCTACCAAATCCATGACCGGACATTTACTGGGTGCTGCCGGAGCTGCAGAAGCCATTTTATCAATCAAAGCCATTGAAAACGGGATTATTCCACCGACAATCAACCTTCATAAGATCGATGAAAATATTCCGCAAGACCTGAATATTGTTTTCGGAGAGGCTAAAGAAAAGAACATCAATTACGCCTTGAGCAATGCTTTCGGGTTCGGAGGACATAATGCTACTCTGATTTTCAAAAAATTTCAGTAGTATTCGTTAATTAGTTTACTATGTATTATAACTTTATGAATAAAATTAATGCAAAGTTTCATGAGCATCACGCTTAGTGAAAGGGAGCAAAGTAGAGCGGCAAAGCCGCCGATGAAGCGAACGCATAATGCGCAAGCTTTATCAGATCAGCTTACTGATCCTTCTTAGCTTCCTTATCTTATACATTAGGAAAATAAAAACTTTGCGTTTAAAAATCCAGAGTTTGGAAAACAAGAAATACATTTTGAATTACATAAAAAGCAGCCTTCTGGCTGCTTTTCCATTGTACGAATTTATATAAAACACAATATGATGATGATGTTGGGTTAATCGGAATCTTTGTCTGCAACAAAAAAGTCATCCGCATCTTCTCCGATCGGGATATAAAGCCTTTCCCAGACTTTGCTTTTCACCATATCCCAGCTGTGCCCTTTTCCTTTCAGGTCTTCCGCCAGCAATACGGTTCCGGGTTTGATTATAAAGGTGGAACCATCGGTTACTTTGAATCTGATTTTACCTTTGATGGTGATTACATACTGCCTTCTCGGTGCCGGATGTGCATTTTTCTCCCAGTCTTCGGTTTTGTTGCTCATCCAGAAAGTCGTGGTGTTCATGTGCTTCAGCGTCGGAATTTTTCCTTTTTCAAAAGTGCAGGTACCGTCGGGCTTATTGATGAGCCTGATGGCCGGAATAGATTCCGTGGTCTCTTCTACTTTAACGCTGACGTGTTTTTTGTGATGATCTTGTGCATTCATAAAACTCATAGTTGAAAATGCTACAACAAGGCTCATGCCTTTAACAAAGTTTTTCATTTTTAAATAAGATTCTTTTTTATGGGTGGTAAACGGTATCATGAACCAGCATTCTTTCAAAGAACGGCTTGTATTTCTGTACAAGTGCAAGGTGTTCCGGCAGCTTTCCGTAAGCTTCAAGCTCTTCCAGGCTGTCGAATTCCATCGAGGCGTTATAGGTAAAGCTGTTGTCCAGAACATTTCTCGGACTGGAGGCTGCCGGTCTTCCGTAACGCAGGTTTTTCTGGTAAGGAAGTTTGGCCAGCCCTTTGAAAAAGTTCTCAAACGCTGTCACTTCAGCTTCGGAAAGATCTTTTCTGAGCCAGAATAATAAATAATGGAAGTACACTTTTTTCTTTTTTATAGGGTTAAACATCGGTAAGGCAGAGGCAAACAGGTTCCCGGAAACCAACAGCAGTGCAGAAGCCTGTACCGAACGGAATAAAAATTTTCTTCTTTCCATAATAATTAATTTTGTTTAGAGGTTTGTGTCGCCCGGTGGGCAGGCATTTGTTTAATTAAAATCAATCCTGTATTTCAGCACGAACTGCCATTTCCGGTCTGAAGCAACGGCATTGCCGGCAGCATCCGGTGTAAAGACAGGACGGTTCTGGGCATCGAAGGTGAACCTTGAAGACATCCCGCTCATCAGCAGGGAGATTCCGGCATCATAAATCACGGCATTGTCATGAAGCCCTTTCAGATCAGACAGCTGCACCCCTACTGCAGGCTGTAGCTGCAGGTTTTTCTTTTCTTTGTTTAAATAAGGCAGCGTTCCACCAAACTGGAGATAATAGGTATTCCCGGTTCCGATCACAGGCATCGCATTTCCGGCCCCGTTAAGGCTTGCCAGGGAAGCATCTACCGAAGTTGCCGGGTTATTGGTTCCTACATAACGGACGTAATTCGGACCGTAATCGTTGTGCATCGCCATGGCATACGCACTTACGGAAGTTCCTTTTTCCTTATTCAGCGGAGCATCATAGAACAGGTCTACGGCAAAGCTCTTCATATCATCATTCACCGTATTCTTGGCGGCATCCTGATGCCACAGCGCATTGTGGATGTAATCAAATCCTGCTCCCAGGCTCAGGACATTCTTTTTCCCGACATACGTTCCCGAATTGAATGGGGTCGAAATGTTTTCCGTATCCAGGAAAGCATACCTGAAATATCCTGAAAAATCTTTATGGGGCGAATTTTTACTGAAGGTAGATACATTCGGTTTCGGTTCGGCAGTCGCCATGGTATACGGATCTGCAACAACCAGCCGGTAATCGAATTTTCCAAGCTGCCCTTTGATATAGGCGCTGAGTTCCCTCACGGTATAATCCGTGGCACCGGCATTGGATGTAGCGTAGGCCGGAAGGTCATACAGCAGCGTGTTCAAAGGCCCTGTTGTAAAACGGGAAAGCCCTCTCCAGGTGGAACGCCCGGCCCCGAAAGCGATTTTATCATTAAAAGAATATTCTGCATAGGCGTCCAGCAAATCGAAATAATTGCTGCCTTTCGCCGTTACGTTCACATTGGTGGTTCCTCCCTGAAGCACAAACATCAGTTTTTCCGTCGGTTTGTATGTCATTTTTACCCTTACCCTGCGTAGTGAAAGATCGGATACGTCTGATTTTGCATCGTTGTTGATCATGCTTCCCGGGTTCAGCTGGGCATAACGTGCCCACAGCTCCGCATATCCGCTGAAAGAGATATACCGGGAATGCTGTTCATTGAGATAATGGGTAAGTGCGGGATTATTGAAATCGTTTTTTTTCTGTGCTTCTGCGGTCTGGCTCATCCCAATCAGTAACGCTGCGATAAGCCCGGTTTTAATATACCTTTTGTCCATAGTGTCTTGATCCTCTTTTCGTTGTTTTGACGGGACAAAATTAGTTTTGAAAATCCGGGAACCTCATTAGAAAACTATTAGAAAACCTTTAGAAAATCATTAATCCGGAGATTCTGTTTTTCCGGTTGTAAAATATGAAATACTTTTGTATGGGATTTGTACGACATCGGAATCAGACTTTTAAAAGTGTATTCCGTTTAAGATTCCTACCCAAAAATAGTATTCCAGATGAAAATATTAATCATAGAAGATAATGCCCGGGTTTCTGCACTGCTGAAAAGGGGCCTTGAAAGCCAGGGCTATCAGATCTATATTTCTGAAGATGCGGAAGATGCCCTGATCCTGGCAGACCGGATTGCTTTTGAGCTCATCATTACCGACATCATGCTGCCCCAGATGAGCGGAATTGAATTCAGCAAGATCATCAAGCAGAAACATCCTGACCTTCCAATCATTATGCTGACCGCTTTGGGAACGATTGATGAAAAAATCGAAGGATTTGATGCCGGTGCCGATGATTACATGGTGAAGCCTTTTGAAATCCGGGAACTGTATGCGAGAATCAAAGCTATTCTGCTGAGGAAATCATTGTTGCCCAAGAAAGATGAAGAAACAGATATTATTCAGTATCATCACCTTGCCATTCACCGGAAGACCAACCGCGTATTCCGTGATGAGAAGGAAATCATTCTTACGCCGAAGGAATTCAGGCTGCTTGTTTTCCTTGTGACCCATGCAGACCGCATCCTGACCCGGGAAGAAATTGCGGAAAATGTCTGGGGCAACCATTTTGATACCGGCACCAATTATATTGATGTCTACATTGCCTATCTGCGTAAGAAAATCGATAAGGATTTTGACGAGAAACTGATTCATACCAAACCCGGCACAGGGTTTATTTTTACCCGCAATCTATGAAAATTGCTACCAGAACAGCCCTGATATACGCATTGCTTACCGCTGGCATCCTCTTTATTTTTGCCTACGTCGTTTATTTTGTATCCGAAAAGAACAGGAATGATGAATTTAATGACCGGTTAGGCTACAAAATCATCTGGAGGGCAGAATTTATTTTCGATGCCGATATTGATGATTATAAAATAAAAAGGCTCCACGAACGGAATAAAAAAATGCTGAATGAAGCCGATATCAGTGTTTATAACAGCAAAAAAAAGCTGATCTTTACAGACATCAGTCCAAGCTCGAAAAACCCGTATTATCTTAACCGCCTGATCAGGACAGGAAAGGATAAGCTCACCTGGCAGCGGAGAGAGCGGCAGTACATGGCTTTCAGGTATGAATTTGACGGTGAAAATTATTACATCATCGGAAGTGCCGTGGATGTAACGGGGCTAGCGCACATCCGGGAGTTCAGGGAAGATATTATCGTCATTTATATCATCTCCGTTCTCATCATCTTCGTTACCGGCTTTTTGTTTTCCTATTATACATTAAAGCCTCTGAAAGACATTATCATCCAGATCCGCGATATTTCAGAACACAACCTTCATAAAAGACTGGTGGTTCCCAAAGCGAAGGACGAAATTTATGAGCTTACCGAAACTTTTAATTCTACTTTTAACCGGCTGGAAAAATCCTTCAGCAACCATCGACAGTTTGTGACCACGATCTCCCACGAATTCCGGACACCGCTTTCCACTATGATCGCCGAACTGGAGCTTGCCAAAGAACTGAATGTAACGCTGGAAGATTATAAACTGTCCATTAACAATGCCCTTGAAGACGCCACCCATGCTTCCCAGCTTTCTTCTGCCCTGCTGGATTTTGCACGCGCGAGCTATGATGCATCCCAGATCAGCTTTACCGACCTCCGTGTTGATGAAATCCTGGCAGACGCCAAGGTAGATCTGCTTCAGAAAAATCAGGAATACAGAATAGGCATTCACTATATGGATAATCTGGCCGATAAGGATGAAAGCAATTATGATTTCCACGGAAACCCTTACCTGCTGAAAATAGCCTTTCTGAACCTCATGGAAAATGCCTGTAAATACTCATCGGACAGAAGCTGCTTCGTGGAGATTGAAGTTCACCACCAGGTTCTGGACATCCGCTTTATCGATCATGGTATCGGGATTGATGAAAACGACCGGGATAAAATTTTCGACCTTTTTTACCGCGGAGCCAATAAAAATAAGGAAAAAGGCAATGGCATCGGGTTATCGATCGTGAAAAGAATCATTGAAATGCATCAGGGAATGATTTTGCTCTCTTCCGTACCCGGTAAAGGAAGCATTTTCCAGGTACGTTTTATTTCTGACCATAAAAAAAGCAGCCTTACATAAGACTGCTTTTCTATTTTATTTATTCTGTTTTTATGCCTTCAGCCACTCCGATTTGGAAAGATAGTTCTGATCCGGATAATAGATGAAAAGAAGATTTCTTCCTTTGATCGTATTGATGATCGGCTGGGTAAGCTCCCTCGGAACGGCCGGACATCCCCAGCTTCTTCCAATTCTCTTGTGCGTAGCGGCAAACTGATCGCTTACATAATCGGCACCGTGCATTACGATTGCTCTCCTGTAAGCCGCATCATTAAATCCTTTGTCCATTCCCAAGAGTTTCAGAGAATACCCGTTGTCCCCCTGGTAAGTAGCATCCGTGATATAAAATCCTAAGCTGCTCTGCAACGAACTTTCCGTGTTAGAAAAATTCGTCGCAAATTCTTCGCCTGTATTTTTACCGTGTGCTACGAGTGAGTTGAACAACACTTTTTTCTCATTCATATCAATTACCCAAAGTCTTTTGGTATTGGAAGACATGGAAAAATCGCATACCGTAAGCAGATGGGAATCCGGATTAAGAAGACCTGCTTTTTTCAGGTTTTCAAATCCTGTCATGGCTTTAAAGAAAACGTCGGGATTAAGCTCGTGGCCTTGTTCAAAAGTGATGGAGTGGTATAATTCTTCGGATGAAGACATGGTCTTTTCTGCTTTCACAGAATTCATTTCAACTGATTTTTCAATTCTTTTGGTATTGGTTTCATTTCTCATCACGGCCTTTTCAGGAGACCCGTAGAATGAAGTGGTAATCATATAAACAATACCGAGTACGCTATAAATTCCTTTCATTAAAAATATTATGTTAAATACAATTGCGGGACAAATGTATAAAAACATAACGGGTACAGCGTTAAAACTCTAAAAAGTTTAACGCTATTTAAGAAACTTTAACGTGCTGATTCCTAGATTTTAAACTAATGTTTATTTTTCGGAATCTGGAATAAATTCAAGGCTTACAGAGTTCATGCAGTACCGTAATCCGGTAGGTCGCGGGCCGTCATCAAAGACATGGCCAAGGTGAGAATCGCATCTTTTGCAGAGCACTTCTACCCTTTCCATCCCAAATGCTGTGTCCCTTTTATAATATACGCCTTCTTTATCCGCTTCAAAAAAACTGGGCCAGCCGCAGCTGCTGGAAAATTTAGCATCCGACCTAAACAGATGGTTTCCGCAAACAGCACAAAAATACTCTCCTAACTGATCAAACTCGTTATATTTTCCGGTGAAGGGACGTTCCGTAGCCGCTTCCCTGGAGATGGCGTATAGATCAGGAGAAAGAATTTTTCTCCATTCCTGATTCGGAATATCCAGTTTGGTACGGTCTGTCCGGGAATAGTATGGATTGTTTTTTGCTTCGTGTTCCATATCGTTTGTTTAACGGGTTTATACCAGCTAAAATCAAACCACAACTGGATGAAAGTCTTAAATTTTAACTATTTTTAAGTAATTATTTCCGGCTGATGGTATTTAATAAAATTTAAAGCATTGATTTCTAATCAATTATTATTTTAAAAAGATTGGACCGCGAATATTAAACTGAAAAGAAACTCATCAATAATAACCGTATACCGAACCTTATGAATGATGAAGCAAAGAGAAAACAACTGAATAAATACAAGGCCTTCGCCACCGGGCTGTTCCTTCTGATGGCCGTTATTTTTGTTATTACCACTCTTCTACAGAAGCGTATGGATTCCCATTGGATCGGCTATGTCCGCGCTTTTTCCGAAGCCGCCATGGTGGGTGCACTTGCCGACTGGTTTGCCGTAACCGCTCTGTTCCGCCATCCGCTGGGACTTCCGATCCCGCATACCAACCTTATTGAAAACAGCAAGCAGCAGTTGGGTGATAACCTGGGTGGATTTGTAGTAGAAAACTTCCTGTCTCCCCAAAACATCCGCCCGTACATTCAGAAGCTGAAAATTTCAAATTTTGTCGGGGAATGGCTGGGAAAAGAAAAAAACCAGGAAATCCTGATCCGGAATATTTCAGACATTGTCCTTGACATCCTGAATAAGCTTGATGATGCGGAGGTGAGCCAGTTTATCAGCCGGAAAGTCTCTGAAATGGCAGGTGACATCAAACTCAATAAAATTGTAGGCAATGGGATTACCTATATCACGGAGAAGAATGACCATCAGCGGATGGTCACCAGCTTGTCTTCACAGATCAAAAATTACATTCTTGAAAACAGCGAGCTGATTAAAGAACGTGTCCGGAAAGGCAGTTACACCTTTATCCCAGCTTTTGTCGATAATAAGATTGCCGAAAAGGTCACTACCGGTCTTTCCGACTTTTTTGCCGAAATAGAAGCAGATCCTAAGCACGAAATAAGAGATCTGATTACGAAAAGGATTCAGGAATTCTCCCGGAATCTGGCTGAAGACCCAAAATGGGAACAGGAATTTACCACCATTAAAAATGACCTTCTGCTGCCGGAAAAATTAAATGAATATTCCCGGGACATCTGGGCTTCCATCAAAAAAACCGTCACGGAAGAACTTCAGCAGGAGCAGTCTTCCCTGAAAACCTATCTTTCCAAAAACCTGAACGAGTTTGCCCTGAATTTAAATACCAATGAAACGCTGCAGGCTAAAATTGACAACTGGGTCCGCGTAACGGCTTATAAATACATCCTGAAAAACACCCATCAGTTTGGGAACCTCATCAGCTCGACCGTCGGAAACTGGCAGGGAAAGGAATTGAGCGAGAAGCTGGAGCTGGAAGTCGGGAAAGACCTGCAATTCATCCGGGTAAACGGGACCATTGTCGGCGGGCTGGTCGGATTGATTATTTATACAGTGGCGCATTTTTTTATATGATTCAACGCAACGACACAGGATTGCACCCTGTGCTGGTTTAAATCGCTTCTTTGGGGCTCGTCAAAGTTCGCCAGATATTAACAAAAATCATTAGAATACTGATAGATAAAAAGCAACATTTCCAGATGTTGCTTTTATTATATATTTATTTCAATAAGTTCCTCTTATTTTCTGCTCTTCATCTATTAAGCAAATAGCCAGAAGCCAGTTGCCAAGAGCCTCCCGCCAGCAGCACTATCTCGGTAAACGGCTTGCTCTTTTAAGGACTTCCCGGTTGATATCGTTGATGAGTTCCGGGCCTTCGTAAATGAAACCAGTATACAACTGCACCAGGCTTGCGCCGGCATCCAGTTTTTCGATGGCATCTTTTGCGGAATGGATCCCGCCTACGCCGATGATTGGGAAAGCACGGTTGCTTTTCTCGGAAAGATAGCGGATCATGCGGGTACTGCGTTCACGGATCGGTTTCCCGCTCAGGCCGCCGTTGCCGATCTGCGCCAGGACTTCCGGTGACGTTTTCAGTCCTTCCCGGTTTACGGAAGTGTTGGACACAATAACGCCGTCGATTTTCGTTTCTGCGATCAGGTCAATGATCTCATCGAGCTGACGATCATTAAGGTCAGGAGCGATTTTTAAAAGAATCGGTTTCTGAACGCTTTTGGAAAGGTTGATCTTTTTAACTTCGGTAATCAGCTCACGCAGGTATTCCACATCTTCCAGCTTGGCATGGCTTCCCACATTCGGACAGCTTACGTTGAGCACAAAATAATCGACATGCGGATGCAGGCCTTCAAAGCAATGGAGGTAATCGTTGGTGTACTGTTCCGGAGTCGTATCCGTATTTTTTCCGATGTTTCCACCGATGATGATTTTGCCTTTGTTTCCTTTCAGCTTTTCAATAGCTGCTTCCAGTCCGTCGTTATTGAATCCCATCCGGTTGATGATCCCGCCGTCTTCGATAAGCCGGAACAGCCTTTTTTTAGGATTCCCGGCCTGTGCCTTCGGCGTCACCGTACCGATTTCCACGAATCCGAACCCAAGATCTGCCAGTTCATTGAACAGCACCGCATTTTTATCGAACCCGGCAGCAAGTCCGACCGGATTTTTGAACTTCAGTCCGAAGACTTCTCTTTCAAGACGTTTGTCTTCAATGGGTTTCGGTAAAAACAATTTAGTCAGAAAGCCGAAATTCTTAAGCATCGAGAAGGTAAAATGATGCACGGCTTCAGGATCGAATCTGAAAAGGATCGGGCGGATCAGCGATTTGTACATGCCTGGTTTTTGAGGTACAAAGATACTGATTTTTAATTGAAATCCTAAATTCTTTGTCAGGCAGGTCGTCTGATTTTTTAATTTGAAAATGGAAGAATTTGGAAATTTGAAAATGAGGCAGGACTCATGAAACTGTCAGCCGATGGACGAAGTACATCTTAATGATTCTTTACATACGCATTCAGGTCAAGCCCGAGGAGATCACCCGCTTCTTTAAACTCTTCGTCTATAGTGGCGGTTACGGTAATTCTTTCGTTAGAAACAGGATGATTGAAAGTAAGCTGATAGGCATGAAGTGGCATTCGGGTCATGTTAAAAGTCTGCAGCAACAATTTGTTCTGCTTGTTGCAACCGTGTTTGCGGCAACCTAAGATCGGATGCAGAATATGCTTAAAATGTTTTCTCAACTGATGAAACCTTCCCGTTTCAGGAATGGCTTCCACCAAACAATACCGGGAAGTCTGATGTTTTAAAAAAGGTAAAGCGATCTCCGAAGTCTGTAAGCGGCGATAGTAAGTCACAGCATTTTGCTTTACTTCATTTTCATTAATCAAATCATAGTCGATTGTTTCTTCTTCTTTCGTCCAGCCCCGGAGAATGGCGATGTATTTCTTTTCGACTTCCCTTGTGGCAAACTGCTCACTCATTGCCCTCAGCGTTTCCTTATCTAAAGTAAACAGCAAAACACCTGAAGTTTTCCGGTCCAGACGGTGTACCGGATATACTTTCTGCCCGATCTGATTCTTTAGTTCCTGAACAGCATAGGTATCTGCTGTTCCTGCATAAAAGGATTTATGAACAAGCAGTCCGCTGGGTTTGTTGATGGCAATAAGATGTTCGTCACGGTAAAGGATTTCTAGCATTCGGCAAAAGTAGAGATTTTTGACTGATAATCAAGGCAGGACAGAATCCATTCCTTTGCGCCTTCAAACGGCACTCAAACGTTCCCGTTTCTTAACGCGAAAATTCATCACTTTATTCTTCAAACGTAAGGTTGATATTGAAAAACGGCAACAAGCTGTTCTCTATCCTCCCGTTTTCCCTGCTGACTTCGCTTCCGTGGGTTCCGATGTATTCTTCGGCTTCATGCTTTACCTTGAGCAGTTCGAGGGTCTGGCTGAAATTTCTGCAGGTAACCGGGATGTGCCTGAATTCGTCATTCCTTCCCCAATCGAGTTTGATGGCTTTTAATTTTCTGAGGTTTTCATAATGGGTGAAAGGCAGTTCTGAAACGGAATTGTTTCTCAACTCTTCCAAAACGTCCGGGTTTACCTTTATATGTTCTCCGTCAAAGGCAAACGGCAGGTCGGCAAAAAACGGAGGCTTGCTGCTGTTTCCGTTGTAGGCTCTGGCAATGGCAAAAAGAATGGTTGCTCCGGTATTTGAAGGTTTTGAAAGATCCTTTAATTCTTTGATCCCGGCCGTATTTTTATAGGCATCGATTTCGGTAAGTACAAAATACCTTGCATCCAGAACACCAGGAGAAAGCGCATAAACGGAGGAAAATGTTTCAGGGTGGAGGATGGCATTCCGCAAAGCACCATTTCCCCCCATTGAATGACCTGCAATCCCGCGGCTGGCCTTATTGGGGATGGTCCGGTACTGGCGGTCGATAACATCCACCAGTTCTTTTGACGTAAAATCCGACCAGTTGCCGGAGGACTTCGAATTGGCATAGAAACTCCCTTTGAAAACCGTGCTTTCGTCCGGCATCACGACAATAACAGGTTTAATTTTTTTCAGATGAATGGCCCGATCGAAAATCCGGTTGATTTTGTCATTGCTTACCAGCAGGCTGTCGCTCCAGAAAAAGCCATGTAAAAAATAAATGACCGGATACCGCTTGGAGGAACTTTCATAGTCCGGCGGCAAATACACCGAAATCCTTCGTTTTGGATTTTCCCCGGCTTTGTTTTCCAGGGTTTTTGCCGTGATGTATGTAGTGACCACTTTACCTGCCGGAATTTCCTGGGCTGATAAGAAATGGGTAAGCAGCAGTAAAATAATCGTAAGAAAAACCGGTCTTTTCATTGTAATTGGTTTGATGGTAACAAATATCGCTAAATTATCTCAATTTGAGACAATAATCACATCGATGTATATTGATTCCTGAAATCTTCAAATCTTAATTTATAAAAACCTAACGGGTTTTGGAAACCCGTCAGGTTTATACGCTGCTTTGTCCTAGCCCTGATTGCAGCGGCATCCTTTTCCGCAAGGGCATTGCATGGGCGGAAAAGATACAGCGGAAAGCAGGTTCCCGGCTTCTGAAATTTAGTCTTATAAATAAAATCCGAAGCTTTTCAGGTTATTTTTTCGTTGTTTACTTTTTGTCCAGTGAGTCTAAAATTTTCTTTACGCCTTCATAATGCCCGGCTCCATAAATTAATGCTATTTTTTGCCTAGAATCATTTTTTATAGCATTCGCTATAAGGTTATTTCGATAATTCAAGACTAAGGTCTCATAAGCTCCGGAATGTTTATTTTTTCTGCATTTTGTACTATTTGATACATCAGGTACTGCCAAATCACATTCTTCCAGTTTGACTTCTCCATATTTAGACTCATAATAGTTGATTAGCTCATGAACGGTTGCATCCGTATTTTTACTGTTATTATCATTCAGTTGCCAGTCCGAATAATTGGGCTGAAAAACGATTTTCTTTTTTAACACTATTTTTTTCTCAGTGAGAATTGAGTCCAGTATTTTTTCATATCCCCCGTTTGGCAAAGCAAACCCTATAACTTTTCTCAATTTCATTAAATCTTTTTTTTCAGAATCCTTCATATTTACTTTTTCTGTAAAGAAAAAATAGTTAGACTTACTTAATGAATCTATCTTATTATTAACATTTACATAGAATTTTTCAGTTCCTATATGATGCATTGGTAAAAAAATGATCTCTTTCTCCTTGTACTTTATTTTTTTTAGAGAAACATTATCATCATATATTCCGTATTTTTGAAGGGCATAATTAAATAATTGATTGCTACAGCTTACTATTGTGAAGTATAAAATTGAAAATAAAATAATCTTTTTCACTATGGGATTTTAAATTAAGAGCTTGTTTAAAAACTGTTTATAAAATAATTTTGAAGATAGACCGGCCAGTAGAATTTATGTTTCACCAAAAAATCAGAATCCATAGCCTAGAGCTATCTTCACCTCATTCGCCGGTAATGGCAAGTTATGGAAAATTTTTCACCTGTAAAACGAAAGACCATTATGCACCAAACTCAGATTTATCTACATTCTGGTATTTATAAATTTGTCCAATGGACCAATTAAATACTTAATCATCGATAACCTATATGGTTAAACGGATAATATTCAATAATTTTTAAAAACTTAAATCCTAAACGAATTCATTAGTTTAAAAAGAAACTTCCGGCATCCGGCTCCTTTTCCGGTCATGTACCAAGCCACTCCTTTGAGTTCTTATACTATAAGAAACCTAACGGGCTTTGAAAACCCGTCAGGTTTATGCGCTGCTTTGTCCTAGCCCTGATTGCAGCGGCATCCTTTTCCGGAAGGGCATTGTGCGGACGGAAAAGATACAGCGGAAAGCAGGTTTCCGGCTCCTTATCAACCTGGCCTGCAAAAACTTCCTCCTTCCCTCTTCCAACTTCCCTCTTTTTCACTACTTTTGCAACTTCAGACGTTAAAAAATTATGGCAAAGCAAGAAGATGTTTTCAAGAAAGTGATTTCTCACGCTAAAGAATACGGTTTTATTTTCCCTTCGAGTGAGATCTACGACGGTTTATCCGCTGTTTATGATTATGGACAGAACGGTGCCGAACTTAAAAATAATATCAAGCAGTACTGGTGGAAAGCAATGGTACAGCTGCATGAAAATATTGTGGGTATTGATTCGGCCATCCTGATGCACCCGACGACCTGGAAAGCATCCGGCCACGTAGATGCTTTCAACGATCCGCTGATTGATAACAAAGATTCCAAGAAGCGTTTTAGAGCAGACGTTTTAGTGGAAGACTACTGTGCTAAAATTGAAGATAAAGAGAACAAGGAAATTGAAAAGGCAGCCAAAAGATTCGGTGAAGCTTTCGATAAAGACCAGTTTGTCGCTACCAATCCTAAAGTATTGGAGTATAGAGCCAAAAGAGAAGCCATTCTTTCCCGACTGGCAAAATCCCTGGAAAACGAAGACCTTGCTGATGTAAAAGCGTTAATCGAAGAGCTGGAAATTGCCGATCCCGATACCGGTT
Organism: Chryseobacterium sp. SORGH_AS_0447; assembly: GCF_030818695.1. Classification (NCBI taxonomy): domain Bacteria; kingdom Pseudomonadati; phylum Bacteroidota; class Flavobacteriia; order Flavobacteriales; family Weeksellaceae; genus Chryseobacterium; species Chryseobacterium sp. SORGH_AS_0447. Next base: position 189,555 of record NZ_JAUTAR010000001.1, read on the forward strand.
CCAAAAACTGGACGGAGGTGAGACAGTTTAACCTGATGTTCGGGACGAAGCTGGGTGCTTCCGCGGATTCTGCGATGGACCTATATTTGAGACCGGAAACCGCACAGGGTATTTTCGTTAATTTCTTAAATGTACAGAAAACTTCCCGCCATAAACTTCCTTTCGGGATTGCCCAGATCGGAAAAGCCTTCAGAAATGAGATCGTGGCCAGACAGTTCATCTTCAGGATGCGTGAATTCGAACAGATGGAAATGCAGTTTTTCGTTGCACCGGGAACCGAACTGGAATTCTACGAACAATGGAAACAGAAACGTCTGAACTGGCATTTGGCTCTGGGGTTGGGTGATAACAATTACCGATTCCATGATCACGAGAAGCTGGCGCATTATGCTAATGCAGCGGCTGATATCGAATTCAACTTTCCATTCGGTTTCAAAGAGCTTGAAGGGATCCACTCCAGAACGGATTTTGACCTTAAAGCACACGAGGAATTCTCCGGCAGAAAGCTTCAGTTCTTCGATCCGGAAAGAAACGAAAACTATGTTCCGTATGTGGTGGAAACTTCTGTTGGACTAGACAGATTGTTCCTTGCTTTATTCTCCCACTGCCTGAGAGATGAAACCCTGGAAGACGGTTCGGAAAGAACGGTTCTTTCTTTACCTCCTGCTTTGGCACCAATTAAAGCGGCCATCCTTCCGTTGATGAAAAAAGACGGTTTGGCAGAATATGCAGAACAGATCTTCAATGACCTGAAATACGATTTCAATTTATTCTACGAAGAAAAAGATGCAATCGGAAAGCGTTACAGAAGGCAGGATGCGATCGGTACCCCTTACTGTATCACGATCGACCACGATTCTTTAACGGATCATACGGTAACGATCAGAGACCGGGATACGATGCAGCAGGAAAGAGTTCCCGTTTCGGAACTGCGAAGAATTATCGACGAGAAAACAAGTTTTAGAAACTTACTTTCAAAAATATAAACGGAAAGCCTTGAGAAATCAGGGCTTTTTTATTGCTTACATTTTCGTTTGCGATGAAAAATCATAGCCCACGTTTACCTAACAGGTCATACATTATAAAACGAATCATTTCCTTTGCTGTTTTTAAATTTATTTTAAATTTGTTTAAGATCGATTATTATGACCATTCTTATTTATCTGGCGACCTTCATTATCATTGCCCTGGCCCTTTTCTATATTCTGGGATACGGATATCTTTTTAACGGAATCTCAAAAACCTATTTAAGAGGAAAGATGAGCGCAAACATAGATGACGGAAAATTGTTTTCCGCCAACCTTATCGACACAGAATCGCCGGTGCTTTGGGAAGAAGCTCCGGAATACAATAAAAAGGAGCTGCCTAAGACCATTGCCGATGATCTTCGCCGTTCTGAAACCGCTTCTTTCATTGTAGTGAAAGACGGAAAATTGCTTCACGAACAATACTGGAAAGGCTATCATGCCCTGTCTGCCACCAATTCTTTTTCCATGGCAAAAGCCGTAACGGTCATGCTTCTGGGAAAAGCCCTTGAAGAAGGAAAGATCGGCAGTATCAATGATAAATTTTCGGATTATTTTGAAGAATTTAAAAATAAAGATTTTGCACAGAACCTAACGCTGAAACATCTGGCTCAGATGGAATCCGGTCTGGACTGGGATGAAGATTATAAGAATCCATTTCTTCCCAATGCCAGAGCTTATTACGGAAGAAGCCTGATGAAAGCTACTTTTTCAAGAAAATTCAAATCCAATCCGGGTGAAAGGTTTGAATACCAAAGCGGATCGACCCAGCTTTTAGGTTTTGCCGTAAGAAAAGCCGTGGGACAATCGTTGGCCAGTTATCTTTCTGAGAAATTCTGGATCCCGCTGGGTATGGAACAGAATGCTACCTGGAGCACGGATGAAAACGGTATGGAAAAAACCTATTGTTGCATCCACTCCAATGCACGCGACTTCGCAAAATTGGGACAATTGTTTTTAGACAACGGAAAAGTTGGTGACAAGCAGCTTCTGAACACTGATTTTATCAATCTGATGAAAGAGCCAACGAAAAATTCCGATGAAATTTACGGTATGGGCTTCTGGATCAATAACGACAATCCGATTAAGCATTATTATTTCCTTGGTCTTCAGGGCCAGTATATCATCATGGTACCGGAGCACAATATGGTGATCGTAAGAACCGGAAGCTACAACAACCTCCCGAAAACCGACAGAGGTAGGCCGGATCAGGTAAGGTTCCTGGTGAATGAAACGGTGAATTTTTTTAGCGGGAATGAATGATTTATAAAACACACCGTCAAAAATTCTCTGAATTTTCGCCTCCAATTCGGAGGGGAATTTGAACGGTATATTCCAAATCATTGGATCTACTATACTCAGCTTAATTTTTATTATCATTTCATACGTTTAATAAGTACAAATTTTATTACATAAAAACTTTACCTCAGTCCGATATTAATTCTCTGCCTTGGCAATCCGATTTCATGGGCCTGCGGGTAAGGTTTCCGTGAGGTCATGCTCACATCTTCCCGGATTTTGTGGTGCACCTGGTAATTTTTTTCTTGGTCGGAAGAATACCGCGGATCGGGAATCATCTGCATTTTTGCCATTTTGTGGACGGTAATGGTGGGGAAATGATAATCAATTTCTACGGTTCCGAGCAGCAAATAGCAACCCCCGCCCTGGAAATCATATTCCTTCAGGCTGTCCGGGAAATGGGCGGTATCAAAATATTCTCCGTTGGCATCGATCCAGGTTCCGAAATACATCGCTCCTTTCTTCGTCGGCACATGCTTTCTGGAAATAAGGTAAGCGAGCATTTTTACCTGCCGTTTATGGTATTTCGCCAAGTCCTTTACAAACACCGAACCCCTGTATTTGGTTTGCAGCAGATCGAAAGGGGAACATGAAATCGGAAACCCGATGATTTCAATTTCATCAAAAGCATCTTCAAAGCGTTCTCTTTTCAGCTCCGGAAGCCTGAATTCCTGCACAGGCTCTTCAATCAGCGTCATCCCACGGTTTTCAGGCCTGAAGTTTACCAGCAGCATCCGGGCTTCCACCAGCAATTCATTTTTTTGTTTGCCGGTAAATCTAAATGCACCGATAAAAATCAAAGTCTGAATGGTTTCTACTCCTGCAGCAATACGCCTGATGAAATTTTCTAAGGAGGTATAATTTCCGTTTTTTTCACGCTCTTCTACAATTCTGTTGACCATTTTTGTTTCGAGCCCTTCCAGTAAACCAAGTCCCAGATAAATGTCTTTTCCTTTCAATGCTGTCTGCACCTCACTCGAATTTACACACGGAAGCTGGATATTTCCGCCGGACATTTTCGCTTCATGAATATAGACTTCAGTACGGTAAAATCCGCCCTGGTTGTTGATTACAGACACCATAAATTCCAATGGATAATAGACTTTTAGATACAGGCTCTGATAGCTTTCTACTGCATAAGAAGCCGAGTGTGCCTTGCAGAAAGAGTAGCCGGCAAAAGATTCAATCTGCCGGAAAGCCTCAACAGTAAGAGCTTCGGAATGTCCTTCATCTTTGCATTTTTCAAAAAAGTTAGCCTTTACTTCCTGCAGTTTCTCTATGGACCTCCCTTTTCCGCTCATCGCCCTGCGAAGTGTGTCTGCATCCGCCAGGGAAACGCCTCCGAAATACTGGGCAATTTTGATTACATCTTCCTGATAGACCATAATTCCGTACGTTTCTTTCAGGTTTTCCTCAAATATCGGATGGAAGTATTCAAACCGATCAGGATGGTTGTGCCTGAAAATATATTCCCGCATCATTCCGCTTTGGGCCACTCCGGGACGGATAATGGAAGAAGCAGCCACCAATATTCTGTAATTGTCACATTTTAATCTTCTGAGCAATCCACGCATCGCCGGAGATTCGATATAAAAACAGCCAATGGTTTTTCCTATAGCCAGGTATTCATTGCATTTTTGTTCATTTTTGGAAATGCGGGTATCCCGGATATCAATATCAATTGCCCTGGTTTTCTTAATGAGTGCCACCGTATCGTTAATTGTTCCCAATCCGCGCTGGGAAAGGATATCTAATTTTTCAAGCCGCATGTCTTCCGCCGTATCCATATCGAACTGAGCGATCGGAAAACCTTTAGGCGGCATTTCCAGTGCGGTAAAATTGGTAATCGGTTCTTCGGAGATCAGGATTCCGCAGGCATGCATGCTGCGCTGGTTCGGGAATTTCTCCATTAAAGCCCCATAGCGATGAACATGCTTTACGATGGAATTCCGGTCATGTTTTTCAATCGGATCATTCGCCAGGCTGTCGAGTTCTTCTTTCGGCAACCCGAAGACTTTTCCTACCTCCCGGAAAATGGATTTGTATTTAAATTGAACATTCGTTCCGCAAAAGGCCACATGTTCTTTCCCGTATCTTTTAAAAATATATTCCAGAATCGTATCCCTGTCCTGCCAGCTCCAGTCGACATCAAAATCAGGAGGTGAATTCCGGTTCAGGTTCAGGAAGCGTTCGAAATAAAGATCCAGTTCCAGCGGACAGATGTCGGTAATCCCCAGGCAATAACTTACAATTGAATTTGCACCGCTTCCCCTTCCCACATGCATTAATCCCATACGGTTACTGTAACGTACGATATCCCAGGTGATCAGGAAATAAGAACAGAAATTACGTTCATTAATCACCTTCAGTTCTCTTTCTACTCTTTTCCTCGCTTCCTCATGATTGGCTCCATACCTTTTCTCAAGTCCAAGATACGCCAGCCTGGTTAGCATCTTCAGGTCGGCAGCTTTTGATTTAGTATAATGCTGCTTGTTTCGGACTTTTTTAAAATCGAATTCAAAGCTGCAGGCCTCAAGAAGCTTTTGGGTATTTTCAATGATTTCAGGATAAAACTGAAAATCTTCAGTCAGTTCTCGTTCGGATTTAAAATATTCGGATTTGCGGCAAATATCATGTTCGGAGAGTTTGGACAACAACGTATTGTTATCGATCGCCCTTAGGATCATGTGCAGATTATATTCTTTCTGGGAAATGAAGGTTACCGGCTGTAGAATCACCATCCGGTCCATATGCTTCTTCAATTCAGGCCGTACCAGGAAATTCAGCTCTTCTTCCCGGATGCCAATATATTCATTGTCTTTAAGCTGCTTCGGAATATTCTGCAGTGGATAAACCACAAATACGTTTTCAAAATCGGGAGCTATTTCCGAAAGTTCTGCACCGTCGCAGTTGTGTGCGGTCATCATCCGGTTCACTTCCCCGATCCCGGAAAATTCCCGGGCGATTGCGATGTACAGCAACCGGTTTTCTTTCCTGATTTCCATTCCGGCAATGGGTTTTATTCCCACGTCGTCACATTGTTTTTTAAAATCATAAATGGCCGTAACGGTATTAATATCTGTGAGCACCAGGGTTTTTATCTCCAGGGCTTTGGCTTTCTGTACGAGTTCTTCTACGGAAAGGGTGCCGTAACGCAGGCTGTGGAAGGAATGGCAATTAAGGTACATAGCAAAAAGGTTAAAGTGTTGTTTTATGTTCAAAATCAAATCCCGAAGCCCTGCCGACAGCATCCGCTCCGAAACGGTTTTTAAGGTAATCCATGGTCTGGTATAAATTCATCTGTTCTTCAGTGTCTTCAAAGAGATTCATCTGATGGCTGCCATGAACCAGATCGGTAAATCGTAGGCCAATCAGTCGAATCCGCATCCTGCGGGTATACAGCCGGTTAAACAACTCCAGGGCTATTCTTGATAAGGTATGGTCTGCCGAAGTATAGGCTACCCGGCTCTGTTTGGTTTCAGTGTCGAAATTGGCATAGCGGATCTTCACAACAACCGTTGAAGTAAGCCATTTTTCCTGCCGCAGCTGATAGGCCAGCTTTTCCGACATCCTGGTGAGGATTCTTTTTAACTCCGGAATATCGATGGTATCCGTAGAAAATGTTTTTTCTGTAGAAATAGACTTTCGCTCGGAATACGGGATTACTGGGTTTTCGTCGATGCCATTGGCTTTTTTCCACAGTTCTTTTCCATTGATCCCGATCATCTGCTGGAGCACCAGAACAGGCATTTCAGACAAGGTTTGAATGGTACGGATACCTACCCGGGAGAGAAGCTGGAAAGTTTTATCGCCAACCATCGGAATTTTCCTGATGGAAAGAGGATTTAAAAAAGGACGGATTTCCGTTTGCGGGATTTCCATTTTTCCGGCAGGCTTGGCTTCTCCGGTTCCTATTTTGGAAACAGTCTTGTTGGCAGACAAGGCAAAGCTTATGGGAAGCCCTGTTTCTTTTTTTACAGCAGATACGATTTCCTGGGTCCACTGGTAACAGCCGAAAAATTTGTCCATCCCGGAAAGATCCAGATAAAATTCATCGATGCTCGCCTTTTCCATGACTGGCACTTTTCCCTGGATAATATCCGTTACGGTGTGGGATAAATTGGAATACAGCTCATAATCCCCTTTGATGATCTTAGCCTCCGGACAAAGCCTCAGCGCCATCCGGATCGGCATAGCGGATCTTATCCCAAATTGCCGGGCTTCATAGGAACATGACGCAACCACTCCACGGTCGCCGCCTCCGATAATAAGGGGAATACCGTCAAGCTGAGAGTTATTGAGTCTCTCACAGGATACAAAAAATGCATCCAAGTCCATATGTACAATCGCTCGATCCACATGACAAAAATAGTTACGTTTTTAAACAAAATTTGTATTTTTGTTGTTACAAATTATAACAATGTCAGTTTTTTCAGATAACATCAGGTTTTTGAGAGGTAAGAAAGAGATTACCCAGCAGGATTTGGCGGATACTTTAATTATCACCCGGTCGCGGTATGTTTCTTACGAAGACGGGCGATCGGAACCGCCGATTGAAGTATTGGTGAAGATTTCAAAGTTTTTTAATGTAAGCATTGATCTTCTCGTATCGGTGGATATCCGGAAATATCCACTGGAAGAAATATTAAGGCTTCCGGATAACAGGATTGTGCTTCCGGTAGTGGTGGATAAATTGGGGAACAACAGTATTGAAATCGTTCCGCAGAAAGCATCGATGGGCTATCTGTCCGGTTACAGCGATCCTGAATACATTGAAAGTTTACAGAGAATTTCCCTGCCTTTTCTGGTCAATGGAAAATACAGGGCCTTTCCTGCCAAAGGAGATTCGATGCCGCCGTTTAAAGACGGTTCGTACATTATCGGAAAATACGTTGAGGATATTGAGGATTTAAAACCAAATAAAAGTTATGTCTTTGTCACACTGAATGACGGAATTTCCTATAAAAGGTTTAAAGCTAAAAAGAAAAAATCAATAACGGTAGCTGCCGATAATTCATTTTACAAGCCTTATGATATTCCGCTAGGGGAAATTGTGGAGATCTGGCAGTATGCGTCAGGTATTTTCCCAGAAGATTTTGAGCCGGATAATTTTGAAAGTTACCAGGTGAAAGATATGTTTCTGGAATTAAGAAAAGAAATCCGGGAATTGGACAGGAAAATTTCCCGGTAACAAACCCTGTTCAACCATTTTATTCGGAACCGATCTGCAATTTTATATTTCTCATTTTTAGTTTCTTAGTATTACATTTGATTGAATTATTAATAATAAATAATTACACGTCAAGTTTTGTCGCACCCGGCATTTACTTTTGCATTCCAGAACACTAACACATTGAGAATATGGACAAAGTAACTTTACAACGAATTGAAAAGCTTCATCCCTCGGTAAGAGAGGAAGTAAAGCAGATTATTAAGGAATGCGATGAAGCCTTAACCGGAAGGGCAAAGGTGAGAATTACCCAGGGTTTAAGAAGTTTTGAAGAACAGGAAAAACTTTATGCGATCGGAAGAATTACCACAGGAAAAAAAGTAACCAACGCCAAAGCCGGTCAAAGCATTCACAATTACGGATTAGCGGTTGATATCTGCCTGATAATCGACGGGAAAACTGCCAGCTGGGATACAGCAAAGGATTGGGACAATGATAAAGTAGCCGATTGGTACGAATGCGTGAAAATTTTCGCCAGACATGGCTGGGACTGGGGTGGAAACTGGAAAACCTTTAAAGACCTTCCGCATTTTGAAAAGAAAAGTGTGATGACGGCAAAAGGTCCGGTGAAAGCAAGCTGGCGCACCTTATTAAAAATGAAAATGGATAAAGACGGGTATGTGATTCTATAATTTTAGTATTACCATCCGGAGAAAGACAAAACTGAAAATCACAACCTTTATAATTAAAATTAAAAGTTAGTTTAATATTTCTAATCAGCTTTAAAATGAGGTATACACCTTTTAAAGCGCGATATTCAATATAAAGAATATTAAAATAAATTCTCTGTTTAGAGAATTTATTTTTTAATACGACGAGTTTTGTCGCTTCTCCATTCTACCTTTGCTTCAGAAGAAACACCAAAAACAACTTCATACCACGAGATAAAACCAATAGTTATTGCCTGACACTATTGGTTTTACTTGTCTAAAGTTGTAAGTGATTTCTCATAAAAGCGAAAAATCTTATGAAAAAGACAACCATTCTTTCTTTGGACGGGGGCGGAATCAGGGGAATTATCACCTGCATCATTCTGCGTTACATAGAAGAGCAGCTTCAGTTATACGATAAGCCGGGCGCAAGACTCGGCGACTATTTCGACTTTGTTGCGGGAAGCAGCACAGGCGGACTGATTGCGTCTATTATTTTATGCCCCGATGAACACCGTAAAGCAAAATATTCAATCCAAAAAGGATTGGAATTGTATGCTGAAAAAGGTGGCGACATATTCCAGGTTTCCTTTTGGGAACGCCTGGTAAATCCTTTCGGATTATTAAACGAAAAAATTTCCCAGGAAGCACTGGAAAAAAACCTGAATGACTTTTTTGGAAATTTAGAATTAAAAGAACTGATAAAACCCTGCTTAATTACAAGCTATGATATAGAAAACAGAAGAGCCAAGTTATTCAATTCCTGGAAAGCCAGTCTGAGCACGGATAATTTTTATGTAAAAGACGTCTGTAGGGCAACTTCTGCAGCACCGACGTATTTCAGTCCGGTACAGATCAAATCCATGTACGGACAGATCTTCAGCCTGATCGACGGCGGAATGTTTGCCAATAATCCGGCACTCTGCGCATATGCGGAAGCAAGGAAAATTCCTTTTGCGGAAGTATTGAAAAATCACCAGAAAGCAAATAAGCCAACTGTTAACGACATGCTGATCATCTCTATAGGAACCGGGATCGAAGCCAGACCGTATTCGTTTAGAAAAATGCAGAAATCCGGTAAACTTGGCTGGGTAAATCCTATTATTGACATCCTGATGTCTGCCAATGCTGAAACCGTGGATTACCAGCTTTGCCAGATGTTTCAGACTTTGGGATTAAGAAACCAGAAGAATTATTACCGGCTAAATCCATCCTTGAAAAACGCTTCTCCCGCAATGGATAATGTAAGAAGATCCAATATTGAATGCCTAATCCAGGCTGGATTATGTTATATTGATGATAACAGAGAAACTTTAAACCAAATTGTACAAAAGTTAATTAAGAATAAAATATAAGCTATTTTAATTATAATGTATTAATATAAGCTTTTTCGATTATATTATTATTCTTATTTAATATGTTGTAATAACAAATGAAAGCAACTTAACGGCTTTTCTTATAAACATTCATTTTTCATTTTAGCTTATTTATGTTTTTTATTTGATTAATTCAATCATCTTGCTATTACAAAAGACGGGTACCGGTATATACTATTGAAAATATCTTAATCCGGAATTATAACTTGTATCTACCGGCTCTGTTTTTATCACCATCAGAAATAAATAAAAAGAAATTTTAAATTTTTTTGAAATTAAAAAATAACACGTCAAGTTTTGACGTTGGCAGCCTCTACCTTTGAAATGTAAAACAAAAGCAAATAAAAATTAAAACCTAATAACTTTTGAATTCACTATTAATTCATCCAGATTTTAACACCAAAAACTGCAAAAAGAATATGGAAACCAGAAATTGTACTTCGGAAACAGCTTTTAAAGAACTCTATACCATTGAATGGAGCGACATCGAAAATACTGAGGCAGATTATGACAACTACCTTAATAACCTTAAGAATGTATTCCGGCAAGGTACAAGAATAATCTATTCCTAAATAAAACTCACAGTTCCGCAGCTGTTCAGCATTCTATTATTCTCCATCCTTTAATGTCTCATTTCTTTGAATTCACCATTCACAACATGCTGGACAGCTGGAACTGTTTTAAAAAGTTCAACTAAAAAATTTGAAAACATAATCTCATAAAACCAAATTACATGTTAGACAAACAAAAATTAAGACTTCGTTTTGAAAATGATGATACTCCCAGCCAGGAAGATTTTTGGGAATGGCAGGACTCTTATTGGCATAAAGAAGAGAAGATTCCCACCACAGCAATAGACTATGATCTTACAAAAAAAGCAGATGCAGATGCTTCCAACTTAACTCCACAAAATGTAAAGCTTTGGCAAGATAAAATAGAGACTCAGACCTCTATCCAAAATCCCCAACTGAACGGAAATGTGTTAACGGTATTTTATACAGGTGAAAATGGTGTTCAGCAAAGTAAATCCATAGATTTAGGAGGCTTGGTTACCAATGATATTCATATTGAAAATGCAGCATATGATGCTGCCCAGAACATTCTTACAATTACCCAAAACAACGGAACGTCTTTCCAGATTAATCTTTCAGAGTTTAGCATTATCCCAACCACCAATCCTGACGGAAGTGTTACGTTAACTCAAGAAAGCCAGGAAAAACTCGTTTTGAAAAAAGTGGCCGTTACTGGCAGTTATAATGACTTAACAGACAAACCAACTTTTACAGGCAATGATAATTTACAAAACGTTATCGACCGAGGCAATGGAACGACCAAACCTATTATTTTTCAGCCAAATCAAGGTCGGGCAGGAGAAGTGGGCTTCAGTCCTACAACCTACTCTTTATGGTTTGGAAATATGAATAAAGATCATACAGGAGTATACGGGATTGGAATCGGATATGGTACGCTACAGAATTTAACTACAGGAGCAAGCAATGTCGCTATGGGAGGCTTTGCCGGCAATGGTTTAACAACAGGACAATGGAATACCCTTACTGGTGTAAACAGTGGGCTTTCTTTGACAACGGGAAGCTACAATGTAATGCTTGGGAATGAAGCTGGAAAGAATACAACAACAGCTAATGGATGCACATATGTCGGGGATGAAGCAGGTGTTAAAAATATTGATGGCAAGAACAATACTGCTGTAGGATTAGGAGCCGGATATTGGCTTACCCATGGTACCCAAAATACATTTATTGGTGCTTTTGCCGGAAACAACCATGGAAAAACTACCGGATCGGGAGCTTGGGGTTATAATACTTTTATTGGATATAATGCAGCTTCTACTACTCATGCTATGGGAACGTGGGGAGACAATAATGTTGTTATCGGTTGTAATGCCCCATTAGGAGGTTCGGTCTCCAACCGGCTGGTTATTGAATCCAATATAGCAGCAAGACGTCATGACTTTGTAACGCCTCTGATCGGTGGCGACTTTGCTGCCAGAACACTGGATTTTGACGCCGTTGTTTCTGCAAAAAGAACTCCGTTAGCTGACAGCAGTTATACAAAAGTAGCCGTTCTTAATGCAGGAAATATCTTTGGATATAAAAATTTATCCGATTTTACAGGATTTATTCCGATTGCAGGGACGACTTCGGACGCACCCCTCACGGGAAATATCCGGTTCTCAAATGAAGATCCAACAGAAAAAATAATATACAGAACTAATGAAATTAACAATGTAAAAAATGCAGTAGGGTTATTTCCCGATTCCGTCATGATGTTTTCAGGAAACCCCGAGGGAACACAGACCTGCAGTCTAGATGTAAGTAAAAACAATGGCATTCTTGCCCGAGCTTATGGCGCTCGTATTATATTAGATACCGCTGGAATTGCTTTGAAGCAAACAGACGGTACAAATACCAAAGGATTTGTTGTGAGCTCAAACGAGGATGAACCTGTATTTATTGAACATCAGACAACAAAACCAAGAGGTTTAAGTTCTAAGACTTATTTTGGAGATAATGCCCAAAAAACCGATTATATTCAGAAACAGTATGTGGACATGCAACACTCCTATACTGAAAAAGAAGTAAAAACAGAAGGATTATGGATCAATAATAAGCCTTTATACAAAAAAACGCTATTCCTAAACGAAATCCCGAGAAACGGGGAAATTATGCTGGACAAGATTTTTGAAGATCTGGAAATAATTGTTTCCAATCAGATGTTCACAGAATCTTCTGTGTTAAATGCGAGCTTTTCAGGAAATCAATGGATGTCAAAACTATTTATTACACTGGAAAAAAATCTTGTGAAATTTGAAATGGCTAATGCACCGGATTATGACTATTCCCAAATCGATTCTTTTATACTGACTCTGGAGTATACTAAGAAGAATGACAGCCCTATACAATAGCCTTCTATTAAATAATAAATACTTTTAAATAAGACTAATATAACAATAGGATTTATAATAAACTCCGTAAGCGATACTATTTACGGAGTTTTTATATTCTCTGATAATTAATAATAAGTTATGTGAAGTGACTTTTGCCGGCTGTAGATTCGTATTCATCAAAGCACTTAAACATTTCTGGTCTTTGTTAAATTTTTAAACAAAAATCCAAACACGACACATTTTGTCGCATCAACCCCATATATTTGTGGTATAAACTTTTAGCAATGAAATGCCGGTATGCGTCCTTCTAAGCATGCAACAAACGGCGATATTAAATATTTTAGAATGAAAAAAGACTTTTACCTGACAAGATATGCTCTTATTATCAAGAGGCTGGAAACTTCCTCGGCTACTTATCCGCAGCTTGAGGAATATCTGCTCAATTCTTTTGAGTTTCAGGATGCGGGAATCAAGAGTTATTCAATCCGTACCCTGCAGCGGGATATCCGGGAAATTGCAAATCTTTTTAATCTTTCTATCCACAATAAAAAAAAGGGTGACAACCGTTATTATATCGAAAGCCGCCCTATTATGGAAGTAGATGAATACAACCAGAAATTACTGGAATCTTTTCAGGTAAGCAATGCTTTAAACCTACATCCTGACTTTTCAGACCTGATTTTTTTTGAAACAAGAAAACCAACCGGTGTAGAGAACTTCTATGACCTTTTCTTTGCCATCCGTAATAAGAGAATCGTTTTATTTGAACATTATAATTATAAAAACAAGGTCATGACCTCCCGAAAGGTCCATCCTTTAGCATTAAAAGAATCCAAAGACCGATGGTATTTAATTGCTGTCGATACCAAAGATAAAATGCTGAAATCTTTCGGATTGGACCGGATCAATTACCTTGATGTTTCAAAAAATAAATTCAGGGAAAAATATAAATACAATTTCAGGGAGCATTTCAAAAATGCTTTCGGGGTAATGAATCTTGCAGAACAGCACCCTCAGAAAATCATCCTGAAATGCAGCAGGCACCAAGGAGAATACATCAGAAGCTTTCCGCTTCACCAGTCTCAAAAAGAAACGAAAGAGACCCCGGAAGAAATTTTCTTCGAGTTCTTTCTTCATCCAACCTACGACTTTATGCAGGAAATTCTTTCATACGGCAAGGAAGTTCAGGTTCTGGAACCTAAAATTTTAGTAGAAGAAATCCGCAGGCATTTGCAGGAATCTCTAAACCGATACCTTGAAAACTAAACTTAATTGGTTATGATTTTTTGATTACATTTACATAAATATACCAAAGTGAAATCTCTTATTGTTTATTTGTTTTGCTTTATTTCATCATTCTGTTTTTCCCAGCAGGCAGAGGAATTTAAACTGATTAAAAATTATTACAACCAGCACCGTTCTATGCTGGGTAAGGAATTCAGGAAAAAGTTTGATGCAGAAACAAATAATTTTCATAAAGCTTCCATCAAACAGGATTATCTGCTTTTTATGCAGAAAATGGATAGCATCGAAAATGTTGCACTGACCGGCGCTTTATTAAAGACAAAAAACCTGGAAGATCTGGATAAGCTGAGGTTGGTCAATAAAACCTTACCTGCCGAGGCTTCACCATCTCCCTCTATCGTCATTGACAAAGCCGCAGACTATCCCGGAGGAATCAACAGCCTTCGAAAAGAAGTGGCAGATTTATTTTATCTTGGAGGAATATATTCCGAAGTTAAAACCGTAAAGACCAATGTGGCCTTTGTTGTAGAAAGGGATGGGAGCATCACCCATGTACAGGCAGAAGGTGATAATTTTACTTTTAACCGGCAGGCAGAAATTGCAGTATATTCTATCTCCCAAAAATTTTCTCCGGCCATCGTGAATGGCAATCCGGTACGATACCGGTTCCGACTTCCCTTAACCATGAATATCGAATAATTGCGTATGTTTACCGACGAATATTTTATGAAAATGGCTTTTCACGAAGCCGAATTAGCCTTTGAAAAAGATGAGGTCCCGATTGGCTGTGTGGTTGTTTCCAATAACCGCATCATTGCAAGAGCACATAATCTCACTGAAACCTTAAATGATGTCACGGCTCATGCTGAAATGCAGGCCATTACTTCGGCAGCTAACTTTCTGGGTGGAAAATATTTAAAGGACTGTGCCCTGTATGTAACTTTAGAACCTTGTGTAATGTGCTCCGGAGCGCTTTCATGGTCACAGATTTCAAAGGTTGTTATCGGAGCAAGGGATGGACAGCGGGGCTTTATCAATAAGCACCTCAGCCTTCATCCGAAAACGGAAATCGTTACAGGCATTATGGAAAATGAATGTTCATTAATTGTAAAAGAATTTTTTAAATCTAAAAGATAATCTTCAATAAAAAAACGGCTTAAGGCCGTTTTTTTATTTATCTATTCCTAAAAAATACAATCCCTTTAGAGTGTGAAGCCTGTCCATCACATGGATCTTATCCGTCAGCGGTTTATAAACATGGGAAACACCGCCCGTTGCTACCACAAAGCAGTCATCACTTACCTCATCATTGATCCGGTCGATAAAACCTTCTACCATTCCCAGAAAGCCGTACACCATTCCGCTCTGCATACAGGTAACGGTATCCAGGCCCAACACGGTTTTCGGTTTTACCAGTTCAATCTCAGGAAGCTGGGCGGTCTGGCTGATCAGAGAGTTCAGGGCCGTAACGATGCCCGGAGCTATAATGACTCCTAATGTTTCCCCACTTTCCGCTACACAGCTTGCCGTGAGAGCTGTTCCGAAATCAAGTATGATTTTCTTTCTGTCCGGATACATATTATGGGCTGCCACCAGGTTGGCGTAAATATCCGTTCCCATCTGCTTGGATTTTGCCTGAACACCCGATGGCGTATTTCTATCGACAATTATCGGGGAAATATGATGAATTTTCCTAATGGCCGAGCTCATTACTTTTGTAAGCTGCGGAACAACCGAACCGATAATCACTTTGCTGATTTCTTTCGGTTCAATTTTATAGGTTTGATATAGCATCAGCATCTGAACGTAAAGCTCATCCGCCGTCCGATAGGGTTTGGTATTGATCACCCAGGAGATATCACAATTATCATCATTAAAAAGTCCGAACCGAATGTTGCTGTTGCCTATATTTATTACAATTGAATTCATGTATCTATTTTCAGAAAGACCGAAATCTTATATTAACTTTGAGGCATTAAAATTAATGATTTTAGTAAAATTATAGGGCGGTCACTGAAATTACTTTTTGCTGTCTTTAAAACAATTAATTATATTTAAAGACTGAAAACCTCTTCAACCGTATCTCATGAAAAAACTGATCTTTATTTTTTTACTTTTTGCCGGACTGAATATACCTGCACAAACGGCGGCAGCGGCAAAGGAAGTATTTGAAAAAATTAAGAAAGAATCGAAGATTGACGGCAGTGATAAGGCTGTCTATCATCTTCTTGAAGAATTTTATGCCGAAAACCTTCAGGCGGAAAATGATGAAATGTCGGAAGAAACCATAGAGAAAACCCAAAAACTCGCTTCAGATCCTGATACAAAGAATCTCCACATTCTGATGCTTTTTCTGATGTATCAACAGCATATCAGCCAAACGGCAGCAGTAGGAAAAAAGCCTAATCCTGAATTTCAAATGGCAACCATGAGAATGCTTGAGGATGAAATTAAAAGTGTCTATGGAAAAATCCCTGCTATCATTTATGTTTACCAATATGAAGCATTGAGCGCCGGTAATAAAAAAGAGGAAGCAAAAGCCACGGCATTCCAGGGACTGAAAGAATATCCTGATTCCGTACCGTTAAAAGTATACACTTATTTAAGCACCAATGATGAAGCCATAAAAAATGATCTTTTGAAAAACCATTCCAATCATTGGATGGTAAAGCAGTTTGGAATTAAATAGATCCTGACATGAAGCTATTAAATAAAAAAAATCCCCGAAGAAAAATTCTTTGGGGATTTACATTTATCAGTATCTTTATTTCACCTCAACAAAATTATCATCAGGATTCACATCCGCCAGTCTCTGGCTGATATCAATCCCCAAAATTGACAACTGGGATTTCGTATAAGGAACCGTAATCGTATATTCCTTTTGCGTCCACGGCCAGTACGGCATTGTTTTGAATTCTCCATAGGCATCCTTTGTTTTCCAGGTATGCGTCATACTCATCGGGATTTGGTAATTCACCACTTTCTTATCTGCAGTCATGATACTGAAATCGATAGGCATCGGAACCTGACCGTTATTTACTAAGGTAATGGTTGTCGACTTAGCATCATATTTTACATCCTTAATCGCGTAATCTATCGTTTTGGTGGTATTGATCCAATAATTCTGGAACCATTTCAGATCCATCCCTGAAACTTTTTGCGCAATATGCAGAAAATCCCTGTCGGAAGGATGTTTCATTGCCCATTGGTCGTAATACTGTTTCAACGTTTCCGCAAGATTCTGCTCTCCCATAATATATCCCAATTCCACCAGATACAGTTCCCCTTTTACATATGAAGCATAGGTATAAGCAGTTCCGTTATCGTGGTGGTCTCCCAACCAGACAGCAGGTTCTTCAATTCCCTTTTTAACGAAATTACGGTACGCATTGATCGAATTGAAAAAAGGATTCGGAAGCGGTTGGGCCGGCGGAAACAATTGGTTCATCACATAGCCTTCCGCATAGCTGGTAAAACCTTCATCCATCCATGGGCGCATCGGTTCGTTGGTAGCCAACATCTGCTGGTACCAGGAGTGAGCACCTTCGTGGGCCATCAGTCCCATTAATCCTTCAATATTTTTGGCTTCTCCCAAGATCATCGTGCACATTCCGTACTCCATTCCGCCATCGCCTCCCTGGATGAAAGCATAAGAAGGATAAACATATTTTCCGAAATGGGCATTCATCAGCTGGTAATATTTTGTAATATAGGGCTGTGCCTCTTCCCAGACTTTTGTTTTGTCATTATTCTGATACACGAGAAAGACTTTCGGGCCTTGCGGAACATCGAAGCTTTTCACGATGTAATCCCTGTCGGCTGCCCATGCAAAATCCAGGATATTTTTCGCGGTCCATTTCCAGGTAGCTTTGTTTTTATCTGCTTTGATCTTTGCATTGACGTCGTACCCTTTCACTTCAGCAGGATTTTCCAAAGTTGCTCCGGCCCCAATTACATAATCTTTGTTGATTTTAATCGTCACATCGAAATCCGAGAACGGTGCGTGGAATTCCCTCCCGACATAATCGAACGTAGCCCAGCCGTCGTAGTCGTATTCTGCGATTTTAGGATACCATTGGGTCATCGTCATATCCACTCCTTCCCGGTTGTTCCTTCCGCTTCTTCTGATTTGCTGAGGAATTACGGCATCCCATTCCAAAGTAAAAGTGGTTGATGAATTCGGCTTTATCGGTTCTGCCAGATATACTTTCATCACGGTTTCCTGGATTTCATACTTTAAGGCTTTCCCATTTTGTTTGATCCAGTGGATATTCTGTGCGCCTTCCTGGTCTTTTGGAATTGAAGCCAGCCTTGAAACCCCGTCTTTCTGCAATCTTGAATCCCCGTTTTTCCCCTGTGACGCCACCCGTTGATCCATCATCGAACCCGGTTTGAAAGCATTCCAATACAGATGGAAATACACCACATTCAGCTCGTCAGGCGAATTGTTTTTATAGTCTAGGGTATGTTTTCCTTCATAGGTAAATTTTTCAGCATTCACATCAATATCCATCTTGTATTTCGCACTCTGCTGATAATAAGGTCCCTGCTGGGCGTGAAATTGTGAAATGATAAACGCAAACAGGATTGCAACCGATTTTTTCATTTAAAATTTTTATTTTTCTAAAGGTAAGTATTTTAAACAATAACCTCAAAAGAACAGGTATGATGAGGTTTGCTCTATGTTTAGATTAAATTTAAATCAAGGGTTAAATTACCTTTCAAATTTACTGAGTTTGAACTAATGTATATTTAAAGCCAAGAGTTTTTTAATTAAGGTAATCTGTCCCAGATGATAATACGCATGCTCAATCATTCCGTCGATATTTCGTAAATAGGTTCCGTATTTTTCATCAATGAAAACTTCATTCATTTTAGTATCAGGCATCTGTTCCAATAAAACGGCAAACTTTTCAGCATCGCTCAAAAGTTTATTCAGCAATGATTCCCACTGCTCCTGCGACTCAACCGGAGGAAGATCAAAACTGTATTGGTCTCTGATCTCCAAAGGTCCGCCTTCAAAAACCTGGATCAATCCTGCGATATAATAATCGATGTGAAAGGTAAGCATGGCAATGGTATTCAAAGAACCGACTCTTGTTACGGCCTGCTCCCAGGTCACATCAGAAAGCTGGTCTTTAAAATTGGTATTGGCAATCCACAGCCCATCCAGCAATACTTCTCTGAATCTTTTGGCTAATTGTAATACGGTACTCATTTGTTGTAATTTTCTTAAAGATAATTATTTTTATTTTTCTGGATGGCGTATGTTTTTTCAGATGAATCAAATGAATTTCCACAGCTGTTTATTAACTTCTGCTTGCGCAAACATCTGTCAGATCTAAGCCATCTCCAGGATAAAAAAATCCTTCAGCGTTTAGAACCCTGAAGGATGATATTATTATCGTCAAATAAATGTTACATTAAGCAAAAAGCTCCTTTTTTGCGCTTCTCAAAATCTTCTCAAGGATTTTTAAAGTAATCAGGTAAGTCGGTTTCACTCCCGTTAACCCCAAACCACCGGAAGAAAGCGTACTTCCTGTTTCCAGCGGATTATCTGATGCATAATAAGCATACATCACAAATAGATCTGGGGTAATATGATGCCTGATTTTAGAAGCTACCTGAATGGCCTTCTGGTAATGCGCACCTTCCATTTCGAGCCCGATCGCTTTCCATGAAGTGTTCATAAAGTAGGAAAGAATATCCCTGTTTTGCAGTGATGTGCCTAAAACAGTAATCATCGGCCCTTCGAATGCCAGCAGTTCATCATCTTTAAAATCATCGAGCTTCAGAGCATTTTCAAAAGGATAATTATCGGCTGTTCCTTCAAAAATATGAGAGGTCGGGATCATAATGTCCCCTTTTCCGCCGGCAAGAATACCTGCTTTACCCATAATAGAAACCGATTTTACTTTCATCATATAAACTTCTCCTTTATGTTCGAAAGGTCTCAGCAATTCATCCATTACTTCAAAAGCCTGTTCACCGAAAGCATAATCGAAAACCATGATCACATCGTCTCCGCCGTATTTTATATCGCTGAAAGGTGTATTTTTAAGATTAGTTTTGCTCAAATCGATGATCTGTACATCAATATTGCTCCCGCTTTTATCATTTATATAGATCATCCCCTCGTCCAAAGCATATTTGGAAACTTTGTCACGAAGCTCTTTTTTATCGGAAATCTCGCCGTATAACTTGTAATCGACTTCTTTATGGTCTTTCTTCTTTAAAGCATCATTGGCATACAGCATATTTTTCACCGAATGCATGTTGGCAGAAATAATGTGCAGCGGGCGCATGTGAAGATCATTCTCATATAAAGTCTCCTTTACCTTGTTCGCCCATTTTTCACCGAAATAGTGATGGCCTACCCTTTCTCTCAGGATCGAACTGAAATGAATTTCCCGTTCTCTGGTCTGTTTGGCATCTTCCAGGCTTACTTTCGCTAGGTTGTAGATGATTTTAAACAAACGGTCCGGATTATGATCGTCTCCAAAAGTATTATAAGCCCTCAAGGTTTCATCAAATGTTCTTCCTATTAATGAAGACAAATGGATTAATGCCACTTCCTTTTCCTTTCTGCTGAATTTCTTTTCGCCTTTCACCACTTCTTCGATGATTTTGAAAGCGCGGGTCGGCTTCCAGTTTTCATCCTGGATAAAAGCGAGGTTACGGATCTTATCCGCTTCTATAAATAAAAAAGTAAGGTGGGTAAGAATATCATAGATTTCCGAACGTCCCAAAAGCACTTCAATATTCATCTGGTGCTCGTCGATCCGGTAACAGTTTCTTCTTCTCTTTTTAGGAACAATCGGTTCGAAACTTCCTTTATCAAACCCCTCATCTGATGTAAGATGAATAAAAGCACATTCTTCAATTCCTTCCGGAAGCCTGTCCAGCACATACATCAATCCGTCAAGCTCCAGTTTACTCGGAATATTCATGCTTCCGTAGATCTCAGGATTAATGGTCTTCAACAAACTTCTGATCGTCTCCCCCGAAACACCGGCAGGTTTAAAAAAACCTCTGTAAAAGAGGTGTCTCATAGAAATATACAATCTTTCAATTGCTTCCGTTGTTTCTCTTGCTCTAGAATTTGTCATAAAATAAATTTCACACAAATATACAAAATCTCCGCCCAATTCATTTTAAGTAACTTTTAATAAGTCGCTTAACATAATATATAAGGTATAACATGTACTCCTCCATTTTGTTCAGCAATCGGTATTCTCAACCCTTTAAACTTCTGCTATCCGGCTTTCGACATTTATGATGGCCATCTCCCGATTCTTCAGGAGCCGGGAACCTGCTTTCCGCTATATCTTTTCCGCCCACGCAAAGGGCCTTGCAGAAAAAGGATGCCGCTGCAATCAGGGCTAAAGCACAACTCCACGAATGCCAGCCATAACTTCCCTCTTCTATTAATGAGATATTTTTCTATTAAATTCTTTAATTTAAACAGAACCCAACTCAAAATTTAAGCCCTTAAACATTTAACCCCCTCCTATAAATTCAAATTCTTGTTTAATTTTTTGTTAAATTTAGGTAAACCCCTTAAATTTTCAGGGTAAAAATATTTTGGATTTAATTTTTTCGTAAATTTGCCCCGTAAAAATCAAACCTAATATGTCAACTTTAAGATTCAAAGCGTTAGAAACTTTACCATTCAAGGACTTTAGAAGAGATAATTCTGTTGAAGTTCCTGTAAAATTGTCAGAATTATTCTGCCAGAATGTTTTCTCAGAAGAAACCATGAGAGAATATTTAACGAAAGAAGCATTCAATTCTATTATGGATGCGGTAAAAAAAGGAACCAAGATCCAGAGACACATTGCAGACCAGGTAGCTGTAGCGATGAAAGACTGGGCGATGAGCAAAGGGGTAACCCACTACACGCACTGGTTTCAGCCGCTTACAGGAAGTACTGCAGAAAAGCACGATTCTTTCTTTACTCCAATCGAAGGAGGAAGAGCTATCGAAAGATTCAGCGGAAACTTATTGATCCAGCAGGAGCCGGATGCATCTTCTTTCCCGAATGGTGGGATCAGAAACACTTTTGAAGCAAGAGGTTATACGGCGTGGGATCCTACTTCCCCGGCGTTCATTATGGGAACGACTTTATGTATTCCTTCGATTTTTATCTCTTATACCGGAGAAACTTTAGATTACAAAGCCCCTCTTTTAAGAGCGTTGAACGCGGTAGACGAAGCGGCAACCAACGTAATGCAGTACTTCGACAAAAACGTAACCAAAGTAACCCCTACGTTAGGCTGGGAGCAGGAGTATTTCCTTGTTGATTCCGCATTGTATCAGTCCCGTCCGGACCTTGTATTAACAGGTAAAACCTTATTAGGACACTCTCCTGCAAAAGGACAGCAGCTGGACGACCATTATTTCGGTTCTATTCCTACAAGGGTAATGAACTTCATGAAGGAATTGGAGATCGAATGTATGAAACTGGGTATTCCGGTAACAACAAGACACAATGAGGTAGCACCAAACCAGTTTGAGCTGGCACCAATGTTTGAAGAAGTAAACGTTGCAGTAGACCACAACTCTTTGTTGATGGACGTTATGGCGAGAATCGCTCACAGACACCATTTCCATATTTTATTCCACGAAAAACCATTTGCAGGAGTAAACGGAAGCGGAAAGCACAACAACTGGTCTTTGGCAACTGATACCGGTGAGAACCTTTTAAGTCCGGGAAGAAACCCTAAGAAAAATTTACAGTTCTTAACGTTCTTCGTAAATACCATTAAAGCGGTTCACGAATATGCAGATCTTCTAAGAGCAAGTATCGCTTCTGCAAGCAACGACCACCGATTAGGAGCTAACGAAGCACCACCGGCTATCATTTCTGTATTTATCGGAAGCCAGCTGTTCAGCGTATTGGAAGAGCTTGAAAAAGTAACCAGCGGAAAACTTTCTCCTGAAGAGAAAACAGAATTAAAATTAAATGTTGTAGGAAAAATTCCTGAAATCTTATTGGATAATACCGATAGAAACAGAACTTCTCCGTTTGCATTTACAGGAAATAAATTCGAGATCAGAGCGGTTGGTTCTTCTGCAAACTGTGCAGAATCCATGACGGTAATGAATACCATCGCAGCAAAACAATTAAGCGATTTCAAAAAAGAAGTGGATGCTTTAATTGAAACTGGTCTTAAAAAAGATGAAGCGATCTTCAATGTACTGAGAGAATACATCAAGCAGTGCAAGAGCATCATGTTCGAAGGAGACGGATATTCCGACGATTGGGCAAAAGAAGCTGAAAAAAGAGGATTGAACAACCTGAAAACCACTCCTGAAGCATTAAAGCAGGAAATGGATGAGAAATTCCTTGCCCTTTATGAAGAGATGGGAATTTTCACTCACAGAGAAGTGGAAGCCAGAAACGAAATCAAATTAGAAAAATATTCTACGGTAATCGATATTGAAGCAAGAGTTTTGAGTGACATCGCAAGAAACCACATCATTCCTTCTGCTTTAAACTATCAGAACAGACTGATCGAGAACGTAAAAGGTCTTAAAGAAATTTTCGGAGAGAATGAATTCAAGTCTCTGGCAAAAGAGCAGATGAGCCTGATTACTCACATTTCTGAAAACGTATCAAAAATCAAATTGGGTGTTGAAGACCTTATTAAAGCCAGAGAAGCAGCAAAAGGTGTTACTGAAAGCCAAAAGCAGGCAGAAGAATACTGTAATACAGTAAAGCCTTTATTTGATGTGATCAGAGAAGCGTCCGACGATCTTGAAATGATGGTGGACGACGAGCTTTGGCCAATGACAAAATACAGAGAAATGTTATTTACAAAGTAACATTTGTAAAGTTCCATATTAGTGAAACTCCCCGGTTCTTATCGGGGAGTTTTTATTTTACTGCTAAATTTAAGATCATAAATTTCTAGTCTTACATTTAAATGTTAAGATCACTCGGTGATGCATGCTGAAAACAGCAAATAGTGGAATTAAATGGCTAAATTATGCTTGTAATCAATTATTTATTAAGAAATATTAATAGCCTGTTTTTTGAAATATTTTTTACCACAGCCTATATTTTATAAGATCTGACGATAATTTTGTTAAAGAATCTTAATAAAAAAAACCGCATGCCTACCGAAAATAGGCGGTTGCGGTTTGTTTTTCTTTAACATACTTTCAAAATATGTTAAAATGTGTTAAATAAAGAACCTGACAATTGTCATATCAAGGCGCTTTTACTCGGATTCTATATTTTTGTATTGCTTTTGAAAATATACTAATCCTTTTAACACGGTAATCAAATATATATGAAGAAAAGAGTTTTGTTTTATCTAGTTGCTTTCGTCTCTACAGTATCGTTACAATCGTGTGTTACAAACTACGTCGTTTCAAAACCAGCAACTTACGCTAAAGAATACAAAACAGATGCCAAACTAGCTTCATTCGAAACGAACAAAATGGAGCAGGATAAGCAGAAACTTATCAATTCATTTCTAGCAGAAAAGGCAGCTGTTCTGGCCAACGCCAAAAATTCCATCAAAAATTCTGAGATTGCAAAAGCAATCAAACACAATACAACCATCGACAATATTTTAAACGAAGCACAGACCTATCTTGGAACTCCTTACCGATATGGAGGGATGACAAGAAACGGGATCGACTGTTCTGCTTTTGTTCTTTCCGTTTTCGGAGCTGCTGCAGGATTAAGCTTACCAAGAGTAGCTGCTTCCCAGTCTGAAGAAGGAGAGAAGATCGAAAAAGAGAACCTTCAGAAAGGAGATCTTATTTTCTTTTCTCACGGAAGAAGAATCTCTCACGTAGGTATTGTAGAAAGCGTAGATGAAAACGGTGAAGTAAAATTCATTCATGCCGCTACGTCAAAAGGAGTAATGGTCTCGTCACTGAACGATTCCTATTGGGGCCCAAAATACCGGTTCGGAAAAAGAATCATCAATGAGAACGGAGAAGCGTACAACAATCTTGCAACGACAACTCCCGCTTCCAACGGAACAAATTTTTAATTTTAAATAATTGATTTAAATAATGAAACCATCAGCAACTGATGGTTTTTTTATTTTTCAGACATTTTCATTTATCAATTACTACGATATTTAAACTTCAGACATCTAAATTCCATCTCCCAGCCAATCAACTGTTCTTATCAATTTCAATATCCAGATGACGAAGCAGTCCATGGATTTCAGAAAGGGAAAATCTGGCCTTTTTCAGCCTGTTTACGGAAGGATCAATGGAATAATTGTACGAAGCCCTCAAATCCGCTTTTTCAAGGTTCGTCCGATCGAAAACAGCCCCGGAAAGATCGCAGCCGGTAAAGACGGCATGTGATAAATCAGCTTCAGAAAAATCGGCTTCTGTTAACTTAGAATTTTTAAAACGTGTTTTCTTAATGGAAACTTTATAAAAGACAGAATTGTTCAGCAGGCAGTCTTCAAAGGTAAAGGATAATCCGAATTCATTACAATCATTAAACTGCAGCCCGAACATCTTACATTCCCTGAAAATCACATCGCGAAAAGCAGCCGAAACAAGCTTTGCCATGCTTAGGTTGCATCCTGTAAATTCACAATCGGTAAAATTGCATCGGGAAAGATCCGCATATTCAAAATTACAGTTGCGGAATGTACAGTTTTCGTATTCTCCTCTGTTAAAAGGTTCCTTTGTAAAATCTGTATTTTCGAAATGCTGATCTGAGAAATAGTTGCCTGCCATCGTTATTTGGGAATAAGTTAACTTGAAGTATCAATTGGTTGGATGAGGGAAGCTGGAGGCTGGAAGTTTTTCGCAGTTAATATTATATTACCCGCCCTCAGTTATTAATGATAATATTGCCTGTTAGCTGTTGCTCTGTTTGAAATTTTAAAGGATTTGGGATTACTATTTTATTACATTATTGTAATCAAAATAAAAATTGAAATTTTACGTAATAGATTGCCAAATTAACTTTCAGCTTCGATCATCCCGCTCCCAGCCTTTTATACCAAACTATTCTTATCCGAATAATTCAATTTAAAGAAAATAAAAGTCATCATCGAGAAGGCAAGCAGAGAACTTCCTCCGTAGCTGAAGTATGGAAGCGGAATCCCTACCGTCGGAAAAAGCCCCATAACCATCCCTAAATTGATCGTAAAGTGCATCAGCAGGATCGAAGCAAAGCAATATCCGAAAACCCGGTTAAAGCCCGATTTCTGCTGTTCTGCAAGATAATAGATCCTTCCGATGAAGATCATGTAACATAAAATGAGTACCGCACTTCCTACGAAGCCCCATTCTTCACCCACCGTACAGAAAATATAGTCGGTTTCCTGCTCCGGAACGAATTTCCCCTGAGTTACGGAACCTTCCCGGTAACCTTTTCCCCATAGTCCTCCGGAACCGATGGCTGTTTTGGAATACAGCAGGTTGTACCCCGAAGTATCCCTGAATGCCTTTTCCCCTTTGAAAAGAACCTCAATCCTTTCCCGCTGGTGCTTAGGCAATTTTTCTAAGATATAGGGAGAACCGAATGCCAGTCCGCACAATAACAATACAGAACCTGCAATACTTGAAATGGAAATAACATTCCAGGACATTTTGTAATAATTCATCGCGATATAACCGCCTATTATTACCAAAATGGTTATCACGACCCAGATCGGGTTGATCGCAAGCGAAACCAGAAAGACGGCAGCAAAAAGAAATCCTACTCCAAACAGAACACCGCTTAATCCTTCGCGATACAAAGCAATAAAGAATGCAATGAAGACCAGCATCGAGCCGACGTCAGGGATGGCCAATACCACCGCTGCAGGAATTCCGACAATGGCCAGCGTTGTCAGCAGAGACTTTCTGTTTTTCAGATTGAATTCGGGGCCGGACACATAGTTGGCAAGCATCAGCGCGGTTCCTATTTTGGCAAACTCCACCGGCTGCATCGTAAAGCTTCCGAATTTATACCAGTTTTTCTGCCCGAGAATCTCTTTACCAAAAGGAAACAGACCCACCAAAAGCAATACGCCGCCAATGTAAATAATACCCGACATATTTTCGAAGAATTTACTTCTGCCGACAAAAATGACCAATCCTACAAAGAGGGAAATTCCGAAGAAAATCAATTGTTTTTCTCCCAGTTTCTGGTCGACACTGTAAATATTTGCGATGGCAAAAGCACAAAGCAGAAAATACAGGCCGAGACCTAATTTATCTATTCCTTCTGCCCATTTCATTGCTTAACCTTTTTTGTCGTTTTAGAATTTTTATTTTCTTCGTCTATTTTTTTCTTCAGCTTTTCCTTCTGCTCTTTTACGAGTTTCAGACTGTCCTGAATTCTTTTCTGCTTAATAGAATCTTCGCTGGGCTTATACAACCCTTTACGCTTCAGATCGGCAATCCACTGTCTTTTATACTCAGGCATAAAGCTGGACGTGACCATCTTTTTGTAGAGAAATTCACGTTTTACATCACCTGTGATGTATTTTTCTGCAATAACGGTAGCTGCCGGACCTGCCCAAGTTGCTCCGAATCCCGCATGTTCCATAACAGCCGCTACAACGATCTTCGGCTTTTCCGCAGGAGCAATCAGTACAAAAATAGAGTTGTCCTTCCCTTGCGGCACCTGTGCCGTACCGGTTTTTGCCAGCTGGGTAAAATCACTTGACTTCAGCCCGTGCGCCGTACCTCTGAGCACCACCGCTTCCATTCCTCTGAGAACCGGGTCAAAATGCTTTTTATCAACCAGCGTATAATGTTTCTTCTTAAATCTCGGATCAGGATTCGGCTTTCCGTCTATGGCCTTTACAATATGAGGTGTATAATACCAGCCCTTATTGGCGATAGCCGATACGTAATTGGCCAATTGAAGCGGTGTTACAAGCACATCTCCCTGTCCCATTCCGTTGTAGATGGCTCCGGTAGACATTTCGTCCCAGTTTGTGAAATCGGTTCTTTTGGAACCGCTGGCTTTGATCATTGC
Source organism: Chryseobacterium sp. SORGH_AS_0447 (assembly GCF_030818695.1). Classification (NCBI taxonomy): domain Bacteria; kingdom Pseudomonadati; phylum Bacteroidota; class Flavobacteriia; order Flavobacteriales; family Weeksellaceae; genus Chryseobacterium; species Chryseobacterium sp. SORGH_AS_0447. The sequence goes on from NZ_JAUTAR010000001.1 coordinate 217,248, forward strand.
TTTAAATCTCTTTTCATAGAAATCACCGGATGGGATTCTCCCTCTTGCGCCTACCGCAAAGTCGTTATTCAGGAATTCCCCGACCCCGAAGCTGCTCATGATCTTTTTCCATTCATCTACTCCACGCGATGGATTCAGCGGATATTTTTTAAGAATGGCAATAAAAGCATAGGTAAAGAAACAGTTGCTGGAAACCTGGATCGAAGGGATCAGCGGATCTGCACCGCCGTGGCCTTTAATTCTTTTTCCTTTATAGTAAAAGCCGCCACCACATGGGAAAATCGTATTTTCATCCATTACACCCATCTGCATCGCAGCCAGAGCTGTTAAGAGTTTAAAAGTAGATCCCGGCGGATAGGCAGCCTGTAACGACCGGTCGAAAGTCGGTTTGTTTTCGTAGATTGTATCTTTTGATAAGGCGTATAAATTTCTCGATTTGTTCGGACCTGTAAATAAATTCGGATCGATATCCGGACCTGTCGCCGCCACGAGTACTTCCCCGTTATTCGGATCGATGGCTACAATTGCACCATGCTTGTTCACCAGCATTTCTTCAGCCATCCGCTGAAGATCGTAGTCTATTGTTAATGTAATATCTTTTCCGGTAATAACGTCCTTATCCAGCGATCCGTTTTTGTAAGGCCCCACATTCCGAAGCTTGATGTCTTTCTGAATATATTTCATGCCTTTTACTCCCCGAAGTTCCTTTTCATAGGCTTTTTCGATTCCCGTTTTCCCAATGAAATCACCCGGCAGATAATAGGCTGAATCTTTTTTAATCTCACGCTCGTTCACTTCACTGGTGTATCCTAACAAGTTTCCGGAAGTAGACACTTCATATTGACGCTGCGGCCTCGAAACAATGCTGAATGCAGGATATTTGAATATAATCTCCTGAACCCTTGCAATATCTTCCCGGCTGAGGTTTTTCATAAAGGTCATCGGGGTGAGCTTGGAATAATATTTTTCTTTTTTAATATTATCAATGGTTCTGATGAAATCGTTTTTGGAAATCTTCATCAGATTACAGAATGCAACGGTATCAAAATCCGGCCTCATCAATGCCTGGGTAAACGAAATTTCATAAGCCGGCTGGTTTCCTACCAGGATTTTACCATTCCGGTCGAAAATTACCCCTCGCTGCGGGATAACGTATTCAATTTTAATGGAAGTGTTCGCCGCATTCAGCGCATAACGGTCTGTAAAAAGCTGTAAATAAGCAATTCTCGCTACGAAAATCAGGGCGATAACAATGAGAGCGAAAAAAATTTTTAAATAACGTGTGTTCAAACTTTTTGTTTGATTTTAAATATTAATGCGTAAATAACTATAAATATAAACGAAATTACACTAGTTACCAATACATTAAGTAATATTTCAAAAAATCTGCTCAGCTTGAAGAATTCGATATACTGTACTAAAAGCTGGTGTAAAAAGATACTTGAGAATAAAAACAGCAAAAACTGAGCCCATTGAAGGGACTGAAAAGAAAAGAAATCGGTAGAAGTATCGGTAGAAGTTCTGAAAATCAAGGTTCTGAAGTAAGCAATCAGCGTAGTGGCAAATGCATTGATTCCCCATGAATAGAGAAATGCGTCAACCGAAAGACCGATCAGAAAGCTCAACGCCAAAAACTGAAACCTGTTTCTGAAAAAGGGATAGAACATAACGAATACGGGATACAGCACCGGAGTGTATTTCCCGAAAATGGTAATCCTGTTCAGTACAAAGATTTGTAATGCCACCAGGAAAATCATAATCAATATGTCTGTAAATAATGTTCTGCTAATCATTTTCCTTTTTTATTACGGTCTGCATGGTGTCCTGAATTTTCTGCACTTCAGCTTTCTTAAGGTTTTTCACCACGTAAACTTTGCTTAAGGCTCCCATTTTTTCACTAAGTTCCACGGAGATATCCCAGAATCCTGTTTTGTTGTCCACTGAATAGCCTGCAATAGTACCAATCATTACCCCTTTAGGAAAAATGGCCGACTTTCCGTCCGTAACCACCGTATCTCCTACTTTCAGGGCAACATATTTGGGAATATCCGCCAGGTGCATGACCCTTGAATTTTCTCCGGTCCAGGTTAGGGTTCCGAAATATCCCGAGTTCTTGAGGGCTGCATTGATCCTGATTTTATTAACGCTTAAAACCGACTGTACCAAAGCGTAACTGTCGGTAGAGTTGATAACGATTCCTGCAATACCTTTCGGAGCCATTACTCCCATCTGTGGAAATACGCCGTCCCGCCTGCCTCTGTTTATGGTAAAATAGTTATTTCTCCGGTTGATGCTGTTGAAAACGATTTCTCCATCCACAAAAGTGTAGATCTGGCCGCCGCCTAACGTATCATGAACTTTTCTGAAAACGGGGTTCTTTGCTCCCTGCTTTCCGTAAAGCTCAGCCATTAAAGCCTTGTTTTGCGTCACCAGGTCTTCATTGATCTGTTTTAGCTTCAGGTAGGAAACCCCTTCATCGATATATCCGGAAACCCAGGAATTAAGCGCAGCCGACTGGCCCGCAATCCAGGATTGCTGCATCGCATTTTTAGAGAATATCAGAATGAGAGCAATGATTTGCAGAAATATAAAGAAGACAAAAAGTGCATTCTTGGAAAATAATCTCAGCAAAAATCCCATTCAGATGTGTTTCGTAAAAGGTTAGAATTATTTAATCAGGAAATTGAATTTATCCATATTTTTAAGAGCAATACCGGTTCCGCGAACTACTGCTCTCAACGGATCTTCCGCTACAAATACAGGAAGACCTGTCTTTTTGTGCAATCTGTCTGCAAGTCCTCGTAATAAAGCACCACCTCCTGCAAGGTAGATCCCTGTTTTGTAAATATCAGCAGCCAATTCCGGTGGAGTTAAAGAAAGCGTTTCCATTACCGCATCTTCAATTCTGATAATTGATTTGTCCAGTGCTCTGGCAATTTCTTTATATCCTACCATAATTTCTTTCGGCTTTCCTGTAATCAGGTCTCTTCCCTGTACCGGAATATCTTCGATGTCCACATCAAGGTCTTCAACGGCGGAACCTACTTCAATTTTAATTCTTTCAGCTGTTCTTTCCCCGATATAAAGGTTATGGTGTGTTCTTAAATAATAAGCAATATCGTTAGTGAAAACGTCGCCGGCAATTTTTACGGATTTATCACAAACGATACCGCCTAAAGCCACCACGGCAATTTCCGTAGTACCCCCACCTATGTCGATGATCATATTCCCTTCCGGTTTCTGAACATCGATACCTACTCCTATTGCAGCAGCCATCGGCTCATAAATCAGACGTACTTCCTTGGCATTTACTTTCTGTGCAGAGTCTCGTACCGCTCTTTTTTCAACCTCCGTAATTCCTGAAGGAATACAGATCACGATCCTTAAAGCCGGCTGAATGAATTTACCCTTAATGCCCGGGATTTTTTTGATGAATTCCTTAATCATGTGCTCAGAAGCGTGGAAGTCTGCGATAACCCCATCTTTCAGCGGACGGATCGTTTTGATATCCTCATGAGTTTTACCCTGCATGTGTTTTGCCTGCTCACCCACGGCAATCGGTCTGCCGGTAGAACGTTCAATAGCAACAATCGACGGCTGATCTATAACAATTTTATTATTATGGATGATAAGGGTGTTGGCAGTACCAAGGTCTATCGCAATCTCTTGCGTAAACATATCGAATAAACTCATACTTTTTTACTTCTGATTTTTTAAGGAGTTACAAAGATATAAATTTAACACATCTAAAGAAATTTCATTTGCATTTAATTTGGTTAAAATTTTATTAAAATTTATAGACGGTTATTAACTTTTACGTTAAGTATTTACAGAGCCTGATTTAAACCAGATTCAAGTTTTTTTCCGTGTTGAAGCCGGAATAGAGGAAGCATAGGTTTTTTATGATAAGAAATTCTCGAAAACATCTGTGGTAAAGTAAATAAGAATCCTTAAAATTTTTAACAATACACCGGGCCATATCTGTTGTTTCTGTTTATTTAGAAACAACCCAAAATAGTTATTTACGATAATTATCATATACATTTTCAGAGGGCATTTTGTGAAAAAAAACGTAAATTTGCCCCGCTTATGTTACAGTATTCCAACATACATCAGACTTCGAATTTTGCTGTTCTTTCCATCAGTTTTGAAAAGGCAGATACAGAAACGAGGGGGAAGTTTGCTTTCTTTGATGAAAACATCAAGAGCTTTGTCACGCGGATCCATAATGAAGATTTAGGGGATGCTTTTGTGGTTTCAACCTGTAACAGAACCGAAATTTATACCACGTCTCCCAATTATCTTCTCGTTGCTGAAGAATACTGCAAAACCATTGGCGTGAATCTGATGGACTTTATGCAGTTTGCCAATATCCTGACGAAAGAGGAAGCTCTGAAACACTTGTTCAGGGTGGCAGCCGGTCTGGAAAGCCAGATTATCGGAGACTTTGAAATTATCGGGCAGATAAAAAAAGCCTACAACCGTTTCAAAAAAGAAAGACAGAATTCCAATCCTTATCTTGAAAGGGCGATTAACTCAGCCATTCAGATTTCAAAAAGAATCAAAAACGAAACGGGGATTTCCAACGGGGCCGCTTCCGTTTCCTATGCTGCCGTTCATTATATTCTGAATAACCAGAAAAGGATTACCGAAAAAAACATCCTGTTGCTGGGCGTTGGAGAAATCGGGCAGAATACCGTAGAGAATCTGGTAAAACATGTTTATCAGCCGAAGATTAAAATTGCCAACCGGACACAGGAAACCGCTGAAAAGATTTCCGACAAATACAAGATTCCTCATATTGATTATGCGGATTTTGATAAAGAGCTGGGCGGAACCGATATTCTGATCGTCGCTACCGGAGCAAGACATCCGATCGTAAACAAATCCCACTTCCCGAACGGAAAAGAAACCCTGGTGATCGACCTTTCCATTCCGAATAACGTAGACAAAAACGTAACGGAAAACCAAAACGTAACGCTGATCGACGTTGATGAGCTTTCAAAACAGATCCAGCAGACCATCCAGCAGCGGGAAAAAGAGATTCCGAAAGCAGAAAAGATCATCAAAGAAATGACGAAGGACTTTCTGGAATGGGAGAAAAAAAGAAGGCTGGCACCAAACATCCATCATTTCAAAGCAGTCCTGAAAAATATGGAACGCAATGAAATGCATAATTTTTACAAAAAAAATAAATATATAAACATCACGGACATGGAACTTTCCGATAAAATGATTCAGAAAATTACCAACCGTTTTGCAAAATATATCATCGACAATCCGTTAAAAGCCGAAGAAATTAGTAAATTAATGCACGAAATATTAGTTGAACAACCAAACAACGAATTCAATGAAAAGCATTAGAATCGGAACCCGGAATTCCGCACTTGCCCTCTGGCAGGCGAGAGAAGTTGCGAGACACCTTCAGAACAACAATTATTTAACGGAAATCGTACCTATTGTATCCTCAGGAGATAAAAATTTATCCCAACCTTTGTATGCTCTAGGCATTACGGGCGTTTTTACACGGGATCTCGATGTGGCTTTATTAAATGACGAGATTGATATTGCCGTACATTCCTTAAAAGATGTCCCAACCAAGCTTCCCGAAAATCTTGAAATCGTTTCTTATCTGGAGAGGGATTTCCCCCAGGATGTCCTGATCCGCAAAGAATCGGCAAAAAATAAAGAACTCCACGAACTTAAATTAGCGACCAGCAGTTTAAGAAGAAGAGCTTTCTGGCTGAAGAATTTCCCGCACGCCGAGTTTTCGGACATCCGTGGAAATATCCAGACGCGTCTTCAAAAACTGGAAGAAGGAGATTTTGACGCTACGATCCTCTCTCTGGCAGGCATTAAGCGGATGAAGATGGAGATCGATTATGAAATGATTCCGTTTTTGATTCCTGCGCCTTCACAGGGAGTTATTGCCGTCGCCGGACATTCCCACAAACCCGAGATCAACGAGGCGGTAAAACAATTTACCAACCACGCAAAAACTCAGCTCTGCGTAGAAATGGAAAGAAATTTCCTGAGCACATTGGAAGGCGGCTGTACCGCACCAATCGGAGCATTTGCCGAAATTTTCGAAGACCAGATCCGCTTCAAAGGAGCACTTTGCTCTCTTGATGGTAAAAACTGTATCGCTACCGATGAGAGCTTCGTATATACGCCGGAGGAAAACTTCGGGGAAAAATTTGCCCGAGTAGTTTTGGAAAACGGCGGAAAAGAATTGATGGCTGAAATCAAAAACCAGATTTAAAATTCAAGGTTTAAGGCTTAACCTTCAAGTTTCTGAATGCGATGAAAAAATATTTCTCAGTATTTGCGGTCATTCTTCTGATATTTTTTGGAAAAGCACAGAACACTTTTGCGCTAAAGCTTTCCAATGCTGCCATCAGCCTTACCCGGAACAAAGTTACGTACGATCCAGCTTACTTTGTTATCAAGTATCCAAACGGTGACGTTCCGGCTGATAAAGGGGTCTGCACCGATGTGGTGATCAGAGCATACAGAAAGCTGGGAATCGATCTTCAGAAGGAAGTGCATGAAGATATGGCGAAAAATTTTTCAAAGTATCCGAAAACGTGGGGCTTGAAACAGCCCGATACGAATATCGACCACCGAAGGGTTCCTAACCTGCGGGTTTTCTTTGCCAAATTCGGGAAATCAAAATCTACGGAAACAAGGCCTGAGCTGTACGTTCCGGGAGATATCGTTACCTGGATGCTTCCCGGTAATTTAACGCATATCGGAATAGTCGTAAACAAAAAATCTGCTGATGGTAAGCGGTACCTGATTGTTCATAACATTGGAAAAGGTCAGGTGATGGAAGACTGCCTGTTTAAATTTAAGATTACCGGACATTATCAATATCAGAAATAATCAGGAATGAAGAAGATATTCTATTTTTATGTTGTTCTGATAATGGGTTTTGCAAAAGCGCAGACCAGAAAACCTGAAATCATCCAGAAGCCGATCAGCTATTCTGACGAAAGGATTCGTTTAAGCCTGGAATATCTAAAGGACCACCACGGCCTGATTCAGAAAACCCCGACGATTATTCCCAAAATGATTGTTCTGCATTATACCGCCAACGGAAATGTGGAAAGCAATTTTAAATATTTCAATAAAACCCATCTGGAAGGCGGCAGAAATACGTTAAAAAATCAAAGTATCCTGAATGTTTCTTCACAGTACATCATCGACCGTGATGGAACTATTTATCAGCTGATGGAGCCCACCCGGTTTGCCAGACATACCATCGGGCTGAATTACTGCGCCATTGGAATTGAAAACATCGGGAGCAAGAAAGAGCCGCTTACGGATAAACAGGTTGCATCAAACGCCCAACTGATCCGGTATTTAACGAAGAAATATAAAATCGAATACCTCATCGGACATTCGGAATACGGAGTTTTCAGGAATTCCAAGCTTTGGAAAGAATCCGATCCCGGTTACTTTACCATAAAAGAAGATCCGGGACAGGACTTTATGAATAAAGTAAGGCTGCAGGTAGCCGATTTACATTTAAAAGACCAACCGTAATGAAAATTTTATTTACCAAACCCATCGATCCGGAAATAATATCCAAAGAACTTGGAGATGATGTCCTGGCCGATTGTGTTGAGGTAATCCGGACAAATCCCGTAAAAATTTCCTCGTTTGAGCTTAAAAATTATTCTTTGATCTTCACCAGCGCCAAAGGAGTAAATGCATTTTTTAAAAACGGCTTTGTTCCAAACGAAGATTTTACCGCAAAAAATTATAATAAGATCTACTGCGTCGGTGAAAAAACAAAAAAAGAATTACGGAAAAACGGTTTCGGGACTTTCAAAGTTCTCAGAAATGCCGAAGAGCTTTCAAAATTTATTGTTATCCACTGCCAGCATGAAAAGTTTCTGCACTTCTGCGGAAACATCGCGCTGGACGTGCTCGATCGCAATTTACCTTTACAGAACATCAGCTATAAGAAAATCACGGTTTACAACACCGAGGAAATCAATCCGGTAATAACTGAAAAATATCATGCTGCCGTATTTTTTAGTCCGAGCGGAGTTCGTAGTTTTGCAAATCGGAATTCCTTTGAGGATATGAAGCTGATTTCCATTGGTGAAACTACTGCCCGGGAACTGAGAAAACATACGGCTCAACCGGTTTTGGTTTCGGAAGGAAACAGCCTGATATCGGTTCTGAAGCTGATCCGAAAGGAAATTCTGAACAAAAATTGATATATATTATTGTCCTTCGTGGCAATCTAGTCTAATACATTATGATTAAAAACGACCTCTACTTAAAAGCACTTCGCGGAGAAACCGTAGAAAGACCGCCGGTTTGGATGATGAGACAGGCCGGAAGATATTTGCCGGAATTCATTGCGTTACGCGACCAATATGATTTCTTCACAAGATGCCAGACTCCGGAGCTCGCTTCTGAGATCACCGTACAGCCGATCAGAAGATTTCCGCTGGATGCGGCAATTCTTTTCTCCGACATCCTGGTGGTTCCTCAGGCGATGGGAATCGATTTTAAAATGAAGGAAAGTGTAGGCCCGTGGCTGGATACGCCGATCAGAACTATGGAGCAGGTTCAGAATGTTGCCGTTCCGGATGTAAATGATACGTTAGGCTATGTTTTTGACGCGATTGAGCTTACTTTGCAAAAGTTAGACAATGAAATTCCGTTAATCGGTTTTGCCGGTTCCCCGTGGACAATCCTCTGCTACTGTGTGGAAGGAAAAGGAAGCAAGGCTTTCGATATTGCGAAATCGTTCTGTTTCCAGCAGCCGGAAGCGGCGCATCTGCTGTTACAGAAAATTACGGACACGACGATTGCTTATTTGAAGAGAAAAGTAGAAAAAGGCGTTTCTGCCGTTCAGGTTTTTGATTCGTGGGGCGGTATGCTTTCTCCGAAAGACTATCAGGAATTTTCATGGCAGTACATCAACCAGATCGTAGAAGCGCTGAGCCCGCTGACGCATGTTGTCGTATTTGGTAAAGGATGCTGGTTTGCCCTGGAAGATATGGCCAAATCCCCGGTTTCCGCATTGGGTGTTGACTGGACGATTACTCCTGAGCTGGCCAGAACATTTACCAGCCACAATATTACCCTACAAGGAAATTTTGATCCTGCAAGGCTGCATTCCACACCTGAAACCATCAAAAAAATGGTGACTGAAATGATCAACCGTTTCGGAAAGGATAAATACATTGCCAATCTGGGTCATGGTATTTTACCGAATATTCCGGTGGAAAATGCGGAGGCGTTTATCAGAGCTGTGGTGGATTGGAAACCGACGGCTGAGTTTTAAATCTTATTTTTAAAAATTCTTTGCTAAAGCATAGTTGAGGTTCCTACGGAATGACAAGCTTAACATAAGAATGATATAAAAAATACCCTTGCTGTGATAGCGAGGGTATTTTTATTTTACTAACTTAATTTAAATTTCCGTTACAATAACCGGTTCTGCCGGCTTGGAAATCTGATCGGCGAAATACTGCTCCAGATCTTTCAGGGTTTCCGGATTGGTCTGGATGTCTTTTACCAGCTGTCCTTTGTTTACGACCACAATTCTGTTACAGACTTCCGTGGTGTGGGAAAGATCATGGCTGGAAATAAGGAAGGTTACGCCGTCCTGCTTGGATAATTCTTTAATTAAATTTTTCAGTTTGATCTGGGTAGAAGGATCCAGGTTAGCAAAAGGCTCATCCAGAATAATGATTTCCGGGTTCCCGATGATTGCGCCTACAATTCCCACTTTTTTCTGATTTCCTTTTGAGAGGTCACGGATGTATTTTCCGGAGTTTAAAATCTCCCCGCTGAACAGGTCATGAAACTGTTTCAAAAACCCGTCTACCGAAGCTTTGTTCTGGCCTCTCAGTTCCCCGATGAAGTAAAAATATTCTTCCGGCGTCAGATAGCCGATCAGGAAAGAATCGTCTACAAAAGCGGAAACTTTGTTTTTCCATACTTCGGATTCATTTACTTTAATTCCGTCGATGCTTACAAACCCTGTGGTCGGCTGAATAAGATCCAGCATCAGGCTGAAAAGGGTCGTTTTACCCGCTCCGTTGTTTCCGACCAGCCCGAAAGTTTCTCCTTTGGGAATTTCAAGATGTTCTATATTTAAAACGGTTGCTTTACCGTATGTTTTCTTTAAATTATTAATAGTAATCATATTAGTCTTTGTTTTTGAATGCTTCTAGTGTACTGTATTTTTCTACCTTATAATGTTTTACGATGGTATCGAAGATTTTTTCCCTTAATAAAAACCCGATCAGCCCTAAAACCGCAATGCTGATTACCCCGGCCGTGATTCCGAAGAAATATTTCATCAGGGCAAATACAGTCATTGGCAGGATCATTTTAGGGATGAGCAATAGCATGGATTTGATGTTAAAGCTATTCTTCTGCCCGAACCTTTTTTCTTTTGAATTAAGATCGATCTGCATTTTGTTGAAAGCTCCGGACCAAAGGGTAAACTGGGAATTAACCCCGATATTGTAAATTCCTGCTGCGAAGAATGTGAGATACATGTCCCAGCCGAAATAGGCATAGCAGACCGCCAGAATCATCGAAATAGCCGTTACGATATTCATCAGCCACCATTTGGCTTTCAGGTATTCTTTATAAGGCACATTCAGTGTCATCATCAGCGGGTAATAAGAGCTGTCGAAGGCCGGCACCCTTTGTCCGAACATAAACTGAAAACCGCCCGTTACAAAAAGTCCCATAAACATCATCATCGCCGGCGTTTTATAGATGGACGAAGAGAACATCAGCATGCCGTAAAAAAGAAACAGGAAGCTTCCCCATATGATTCCTTTGGTGACTTTGTTCCGTTTGAGCATTTTGATGTCGTTGTTGATGAATGTACCAATCGCACCGAATTTATTTAAGAAAACGATATTTTCCGTTTTCCCAATTTCTTTTTTTGCTTCCAAACCTTCATCAAGGTAAAATATATTACGGATGTGGCTGAAACAGATTTTCCAAAGTCCCAGGAATACCAGTATCGAAATCACTACAAAATAAGGCCTCTCATAAAAATTGAAGAAAAACTTCTCCGAATAGTCCAGTACGGGAACGATATGGTAATACGCTAATGCTCCCAGTGCCGCGAAAACACAGCCTACCGCGATGGCAACCGCTTCCTTATCGTTAAAAAGAATGTTGATGAAGTTATTCAGATAAAAGAGCAGCGAAACCCCGATCAGCCAGGCCAGTACCCCCAAAACCTGATAATCATTAAACAGCGCAATTACCGAAAAGGTGACCAAAAACAGGGAATTCAGCCAACTGAATGCATTGAGGAATGTCTTACCCAGCATGTAATTCACCAGCGTCTTTTTAGAAATGTTTAATGTAAGAAAAGGCTTGATGTTCTGAGTCGGCAATTCCTGCCACAGGTATTTAACGATCAGATCAACCGCCCAAAGGACAATTAAAAATTTAGAAACGACCCTTACAGGATCCTGGTGCATTTCTTCCTGAACATAGAAAAAAGCACCGAACGCTCCTCCTACCAGACAGAGCATAAAATAAAGGATCCCGATGAAACGGAGAATTTTCATCGCCAGGTTGATCCCTACAGAACTGCCGCGGAAAAAACTTTTGATCTCTAATCTGAGAAATTGTATAAACATAGTTACCTTTTTCTTATTAGTTAAGATAAGGATAAAAATGTTACAGAATTTAATTTTAAAGGGTTTTAATAATGGTAATAAAAATTTATCCGATCAACTCCTTCGCCTGTGCCAGTGCAGCCTCCGTAATCTTACTTCCGGAAAGCAACTGTGCAATCTCGTTGAGCTTTTCTTTTTCGCTTAGAGGAACAATTGTAGATTGCGTTCTTCCGGCTACATCCTGTTTTACCACTTTATAATTGTTATTTCCTTTTGCAGCAACCTGTGCAAGGTGGGAAATAACGATCAGCTGCATATCGGCAGACATTTCGCGCATTAAGTTTCCAATTTCTTCGGCCACCTTTCCTGAAACCCCGGTATCTATCTCGTCTAAAATTAAAGTCGGAAGCTCATCGCTTTCAGCAATGATCTTCTTTACCGCCAGCATTACCCTAGATCTTTCCCCACCGGAAATCGCCGTTTGAATCGGTTTCAGAGGGAACCCGGAATTGGCCTGGAACAAAAGCTGGATGTTTTCCTTCCCAAATGGATTGAACTCTGCCGCATCCCGCAGCTCGATGTCTACCCTGGCCTTTTCAAGACCGAGTTTTTTGAGCAGTGCTTCGGCTTTTTTAATGAATACCGGAATACTCTTCTTCCTGTTTTTGGAAAGCTTGTCCGCCAGCCCCTGCAGGAAGCTTTCTTTCTGCGAAATATTTTCCTGGATGTCGGCAATCTGGGATTCTATTTCGGAAGCCCCTTTCTGCTCACCCGCCAGCTGATCCCGCACTTCTTTAAGTTCCGTAAGATTTCCTACATTATGTTTTAAAAACAACGCATTGATCCGGTTGTTGAGTTCCGTAAGAAGCGCCAGGTTTTCAGGGTTGATCTCTATTCTTTCCGCTTCGTCTTCCAGTTCGGAAATGATGTCTTTCAGTTCCACATAAGACGTTTCCAGCCTTTCGTGAAGCTCGGCAAAACTTTGAGAAACTTCTGCAATTTTCCCCAGCTTGTTCTTGGCTTCATTAAAGAAAGAGAAAATCCCCACCTCTTCCTGATGAAAGCGGGATAAAACCTGAGCCAGGTTATCGGAAATCATCCCTGCATTTTCCTGGATGGAAAGCTGGTTTTGGAGATCTTCAAAATCTACCTCGTCGAGATTTAACTCTTCAAGCTCGTTTAAAAGAAATGCTTTATAATCGCTTTCTTTATTGGCTTCCGAAAGCTGGGTCTGTAATTTTTTCAGCTGTATTTTCAGGCTCTGGAAATCTGAAAATCCGTTCTGATAGTCCTGTACGATATGTCTGTTTTCGGAAAGCCCGTCGATAATTTTGAACTGGTATTCCGAAGTAAAAAGGTTTGAAGTTTCAAATTGGGAATGGATATCAATAAGCTGAGAAGAAAGTTCCCTTAAAATATCCAGCGTCACCGGAACATCATTAATGAATGCCCTGGATTTCCCTGAAGGCAGGATTTCCCTCCGGATAATGGTCTGATGCTCATAATCCAGATCGTTTTCGATGAAGAATTTCTTGAATTGGTTATTTAAAGAAAATTCTGTTTCTACGATGCTTTTCTCCTGTGCTTTTGAGATGGATTTTACATCGGCCCGCTCCCCCAGGATCAGCCGCAGTGCTCCCAGGATAATGGATTTCCCGGCACCGGTTTCCCCGGTAATAACCTGTAAACCGTTGTGCAACGATACTTCAAGCGTATCAATCAGGGCGAAGTTCTTAATGTAAATTCTCGAAAGCATTGATAATAGCAATTATTTAGCTATTGCAAATATAGAACTTTAGATTTCAGAATTCAAGTTAACTTACTGTTTCCATTTATTCCATCTGGCCTCGGTATTTTTCGGCGAAAGAATGATCATTTCATTTTTGAGATCACCGAGTACAAGCCCTCCGTTGTTCCCGGAATTGAAAATGTTGAAAATCTCATCCGCTTTCGTATCCATAAAAAGATTAAAGAAATAAGCCTGCTGGAAAGAGTTTTCATATTGCTTCAGCTGCATCAGTGCATCAAAGATGACTTTTTTCCCCTGCGTCTGGTCCTGGTTAAACAAAGTATCCAATCCTGCCCGGTGGTAGGAATAAATAGTTGCCCGCAGCTGGCTCCAGTTCGGGCTCATGATTTCTTTGATCAAAATTGAACGGCTTCTCGGCTCATTGATCTGCTTCCAGCCGTCATAGGTATTCTGCGATTCCCCGTTCTGGGCAATCTGCTGGGCTTTCTGGTACCATTGGGTTCCGGCCATCGACTGGAAACTGTCTGCATCCAATCCCAAAATTACATACACATAAAAGCTGATGACATCGATGAGGTTCTTGCCCGAAAACTGTCTTTCGTTGAAGATAAGGTTTTCGTTTTCCACATAATCAAAAGAAAATCTTGTGTCCTGAAGGTTGATCAACGGGGATTCGTAAGTGGTATTAAATACCGGACGCACCGCCTGCACAACAATGCTTCCCCGGAAACGGTTTCCTTCCCTTTCACTGATGACGATCGCAAAATTCGATTTTATTTTTTCAAAATTCTGCAGTCTTTTCCCTGTCCAGCTTGTATTATTGATGAAGTCCCTGAGACTTTTCTCCAGCGCCTTGTAAGCCGACTGGTTACTTCCTCCCAACTGCTGGGAGTTTACCTGCACCGTGGCCAGCAGTTCCTGGGAAAAACCCAGATTGAATATAAAGAGCAGTAAAAATATGCTTAAAAATTTTTTCATTATCTATTAAAAATTGAGAACGGAAATTTATTAAATTTATTTTAAAAGTTGAGCCTCAACGAAATCCAGAATATCTTTGGCAACATGCTCCTTGGATTTCAGATCGAATTCTTTCTTTTCCGTGCGGGTAAATATTTTTATTTTGTTGGTATCGTTTTTAAAACCGGCACCTTCATCCCGAAGCGAGTTCAGCACGATCATATCCAGGTTTTTCTTTTCCAGCTTGGCTTTGGCATTTTCTTCTTCGTTCTGGGTCTCCAATGCAAAACCCACTAAGAACTGGCGGGTTTTCTTTTCGCCCATTGTTTTAAGGATGTCCGGGTTTTTAACCAGTTCGATCGTCAGGTGGTCATCATTTTTCTTGATCTTTTCTTTAGCGACTTCTTTCGGGGCATAATCCGCAACAGCCGCACTGGCGATTCCGATGTCCGCTTTATCATAAAATTCAAAAACTTTGTCCAGCATTTCTTTTGCGGAAGTCACGTGATAAAGCTGAATATTTTTATCATGCGTAGCCTGGGCGCTCGGCCCTGAGATCAGAATAACTTCAGCTCCTCTTTTTGACGCTTCTTCTGCCAGGGAAAAGCCCATCTTTCCTGAAGAATGATTCCCGATAAATCGTACGGGATCGATGGCTTCATATGTAGGTCCGGCTGTAATCAATACCGTCTTTCCTTTCAGCGTTTCTTTAGTTTCTGCCTCAAAAAAATTTTCAATGGTTTTTGCAATCGTTTCCGGTTCTGCCATTCTCCCCTGCCCGACTAACCCGCTGGCCAGCTCTCCGCTTTCCGCCGGAATAACAGTGTGTCCATAACTTTCTGCCAATTCCAGGTTTTTCTTTGTTGATGGGTGTGCATACATATCGAGGTCCATCGCCGGAGCAATAAAAACCGGACATTTGGCTGACATGTAGGTAGCAATCAATAGATTATTACAGATCCCGTGGACCATTTTGGCTAAAGTAGACGCTGTACAGGGTGCAACCACCATTACATCTGCCCACAAGGCCATATCCACATGGCTGTTCCAGGTCCCATTATCGCCGTAAAAATCTGAATACACCGGATTTTTAGACAGGGTGGAAATACTCAGTTTGGTAACGAATTTTTCAGCGTCAGGTGTCATAATCACCTGAACTTCCGCTCCTTTTTTTACGAAATTCCTAATCAGAAAATGAATTTTATATGCTGCAATTCCTCCGGAAATCGCGATGAGAATTTTTTTACCGGAAAGGCCCATTCCAATTTTAATTTTAAGAATACTAAATTACTTATTTTTCATGTAATACATCTAAAAACTATCATGAAACTGCCTTCTGCTATTTACTTTACTTCATGCGAGGGCTACCTGATCAAATGATTCAGGCTGTCTGCCAGTTTTTGGGTAAATAAAACAGCTCCGTGCCTGTTAAGATGGCCATTATCATAAGCATTCCTATTGGTGTAAAATTCGCTGAATGTTTTTCGGGAAGAAAAATCAATGATTCTCGTATTAGGAATTGCCCTGACTTCTGATAAATCAGTTGGTGTAGAAAATGGAGGAAGGACGAGAAATAATTTAATACCTTTTTTCTGACAATCTTTCGCCAAAATTCTGAGTTCAGAAACCAGAGCCGGATTCAGTTTTTTTTTCGGACTTTTTTCGGCATCGATACGGTTTTTATAGATCTTCGTAGTATCTTTCAGATACGTTGACCTTGCCTTCCTGACACTTACCATGTTTTTATAATCTTTCTCCAAAGGAAAATAGCCGTTGTTATAATCGGTAAATTCATTAATGGTTTTATCCCGCTGTCCTAATTTTTTAAAGTAAAAAATATTAGCGAACCAATGTGAAACCGACAAAAATAAAGAATTCCAATCGCTGTTGTTTGCAAAATATTTCAGCTCAAAGTTTACGGTAGGAAAATCATGGCAATATAAAAACTTTTCCGTGTAGGCATTAATATCAAAAGGCTGTACATCCTGGATTTCGAAAAACAGATATTTTACATTTTTATGAATATTTGTATGCCGGTATTCGTACATGCTTTCGGAAAAGAAAGTTCCTCCGCTCGCCATATTGTAGGCTTTTACCTTATGGGAAGTTGCGGAATCCAGCAATCCTGTATTCACCTGGCGGTACATCCTGCTGCTGCCGAAAACAAGCGCATTATATCCGGCGCCATGCTGATCGTAATAGTGTACTTTCTGCCTGATGAAATATTCTCCGTACAGCTTGTATTTTTTAATGGAAGCCAGGCCATAACCAATCAGGAAAAGGAAAAGGAGCCAACATGCTATTTTAATAATAAACTTCTTCATATTAAAACTGAAAATAAATAAATTCATTACTCCCGAAATTGGCATAACGCAGGATGATAAAGATGATAGTCAAGTACAATGCTCTTCTCAGCCAAGGATGATATTCTCGGATTTCCAGTCCGTGGAACTTTTTCCTGTTAAGCCATTCAATAATGATCATAACGGCAATAAAAGCCAGTACTTTATAAGGCATCGGATTCGGTAATGATAATAGGGTTTTACCGAATAATCTCTTGATGTAAAGAATGGCCTGTAAAACACTTTCCGAACGGAAAAAAATCCATGCAAGGCAAACGAGCGAAAAGGTAATCAGGATCTGGAAAATTTCGCGGAAGGAAGGAACCAGCCTGTTCATTGCAACCACCTCAAGATTCTCCCGGTTTTTCCCAAACACCAGCAAGGGCAAAAAATACACGGCATTCAAACCTCCCCAGATTACAAATGTCCAGTTGGCTCCGTGCCAGAACCCGCTGACGAGAAAGATGATAAAGGTATTCCTTATTTTCATCCACATTCCGCCTTTGCTTCCTCCTAACGGAATGTAAAGATAATCCCGGAACCAGGTGGAAAGGGAAATATGCCATCTTCTCCAGAATTCGGCAATGTCCCGTGAAAAATAAGGGAAAGCAAAATTTTTGAGAAGCTCAATTCCAAAAAGGCGTGATACTCCCAGTGCAATGTCCGAATACCCTGAGAAATCGCCGTAAATCTGGAAGGCGAAGAGCACGGCACCGATGGCCAGATTGCTGCTGCTCTCCGTTTGATAATGGGTGAAGATCTCATTCACGATCGGGGCACAGTTATCCGCAATTACAATTTTCTTGAAAAATCCCCAAAGGATCTGCCGCATGCCGTCTACCGCCTGTTCGTAATTGAAGACTCTTTCTTTCTGGATCTGCGGAAGAAGGTGGGTTGCCCTTTCGATGGGACCTGCCACCAACAATGGAAAATAGCTTACGAAAACGGCGTAATCCACAGGATTTCTTTCTGCCGGAATTCTTTTTTTATAAATATCGATAATGTAGGAAAGCCCGTGAAAAGTATAGAAGGAGATCCCGATCGGCAGCACGATATGCAGCAGCATCACGTTTACTTTGAAGCCGAATCCCTGAAGTAGTTCCGAAAAGCTTTCCGCAAAAAAATTGTAATATTTAAAGAAGCCGAGGAAACCAAGATTAATCCCGATGCTTAAGATGAGCCAGAATTTGGCAGCGTGCCGGGTTTTGCTTTTTTCGATCTGTATCCCGGAGAAGAAATCCAGTGCAATTGAAAACATCAGCAACAGCAGAAACCTCCAATCCCAGCATGCATAAAAGTAGAGGCTGGCAATAAGTAAAAGAATGTTCTGGTATTTGTATTTTTTATTGAAAAAAAACCAATACAGGACAAAGACTACCGGTAAAAACAGTAAAAAGCTTATAGAGTTGAACAGCACGATATTTCCTTAAAATATTACGCCGTAAAAGTAATAAAAATAAACCCCTGTTTTTTATATTAAAAAAAACATTCTGTAAAACCTATATTTTACAGAATGTTTTTCTAAGAATCATTATGCAATAATAAAATTATGCACAATAATAAAAGATGTAATTATTTTCTTTCTTCAGTTTTTCTGAAGTAAACATCACCATTCAACCACTCTTCAATCGCAATAGAAGTCGGCTTAGGAAGTTTTTCGTAATGCTTGGAGATTTCAATCTGCTCTCTGTTTTCAAAAACTTCTTCCAATGTGGAATTGTGCACAGCAAATTCGTCAAGCTTATTGTGAAGTTCCGTACGGATTTCAGCGTTGATCTGCTCTGCTCTTTTTCCCATGATAACAATCGCTTCGTAGATTGAGCCTACTTTGTCTTCAATCTTATCTTTGTCGTACGTAATCGTATTTACTTCTGCTTTTGTATCTTTTACACTCATTTTGAGAATATTATTTTTTTATTTAAGTTCGCAAATTTACGAATTATCTTTGAATTTTGAAAGTGGCTGCCGGAGGAGGTGTATTTATGGCTGCACTGTCCCTCTGGATCTGCATGGCTTTCTTTTCAGCGTCGATCTGATCTTTTGCCTGCTGCTCGGTTTTTGCTTTTACTGCGTTCTGCGCTTCCAGTCTTTTCTGCTTCTCGGTTAAAGCAGCAATTCTTGCTTCCGTCTGTTTTTTAACCACTACGAAATCTTTCTTTTCCTTTTCAAGCTTTTCCCTAAGGTCCAGAGCCGTTTTAGCCACTTCGGTATTCGGCATTTCCTTTTCAATCTGTCTGGTGAATGCCAAAGCACTTTCGATACGTTCGTCTTTCAGATCGTAAACCGATTTGCTAGCCAGCTCATAGCGCGACTTTACGATATAATCATAAATCTGCGGACGAAGCTTGGTACTTGGGAAATCTTCCAGCACATTTTCAAAAGCCACGTTGGCTGCTTTGTATTCAGCCATTTTATAATATTGTCTTGCATTTTCATAAGCTTTGAATTCCAGCTTATAAGACAATTCATCAATAAGGGTGTTGATATTTTTGGATCTTTCCGATGTAGGATAGTTGTTCAGGAAGTCCTGAAGCTCATTGATCGCCGTCTGGGTGGTAGACTGATCCAGGTTGTAATCCATCGATCCTTCATAATAGCATAAGGCCGACATATAAGCCGCTTCTTCCTTTCGGCTATCCTGAGGGAAGCTGATCGCGAAATTTTTGAACTGGTTTCCTGCTAATCTGTAATTTTTATCGTAGTAATTTGCATAAGCTGAATTGAAAACCACATTCGGGGCATCATCCGTTCCTGCAACCAGGTTCGGAAGCCTGTCGTAAAGAGCCAAAGCATTTTTCCACTTTTTCTTAGCAAAGTTTTCGTTGGCCGTCTTCAGGATAAGAGTCTTATCCGCACTTCTCATTGCCCTCTCCTGCTTACTTACGCAAGATGCCACTACCGCTACAGCAAAAATACCTAAAATATATTTTTTCATATAAAAAATTCAACAGTTTTCGGATTACACAGCCGATTTACTAATTTGCAAAAATATAACTTTTTTGCCAATAGATTTTTTTTTATGATTATTTAACGTAAATTTAGTCTGCTGCGTATCCTAAAATCGCAAAAACACTCATTAAAAGATTCATCCTTACTTTTTTCTCCGCTTCCTTGGCATAGGTTTCATCGTTTTTATTGGGAACGTACAACTCGTAGAAATTCCGGTTGCGGATGACAAATAAGGTAGAGCCGATAATGGTGGTGAGCACGTCTTCAGGTTTTGGAGTAAATGTGAATACGCCGGATGCCACGCCTTTTTTAATTACTTCATCGAGCTTTTTTACGAACAGCTGGTAGAAATCCATCAGCTCGTCCTTCACGCTGTCTGTATGGCGGAGCTCCTGGGTAACGAAGCCATGGAAATAATTGTATTTGAACAATTGGCCGACGATGTATTTGATCATTTCCTTCATCTGCATTTCCGGCTTTCCGTCTTTGATGGTGTCGGCAAAACCGGAAAAATTTTCCCTGGTCTTGAGCACCCGGTACTGGTAAAGATACGACATCATCTTCTCTTTAGACCCGAAGTAATAGGAGATCATAGCGACGTTAATATTCGCCTTGGAACAGATATCCCTTACCGATGTGCCTTCATAGCCTTTTTTTGCAATCAGCTCTTCGGCAATGTCTAAAATATGGATTTGTTTTTCTGTAAATTTTTTCTTCATGAATGCACTTTGAGTAAAGTTAAGAAATTTTTAACAGATTTATAAACGTTCGTTTAAGGAATTTACATTAAATCTAAATTAATAGTATTTTTGAATATGGAATTTTTTGATTTTCATCACCATAAAATAAATAAGACTTACGGAATCTATAATCTCGACTGGAAAGGCATCCCGCCGGATTTTCCATATTCTATTGGTATCCATCCCAAAGATATAGAAGCTGAAAATATCCACAGCCAGTTCGAATGGCTCCGCTCCCATATTACGGAAAACTGTCTGGCAATCGGAGAATGCGGACTGGACTCTTTTGTAGAAACAGATCAGAAAATTCAAGAGGAGGTTTTCCTGAAGCAGATTGAATTCGCCAATGAAATTAAAAAGCCGCTCATCATCCATTGTGTACGAAAATTTTATGAAGTGATTTCCTTTAAAAAATACGCCAGACAACCCATGGTCATCCACGGTTTTAATAAAAAAGAAAGCATTGCAGCCGATCTGCTGAAAAATAATTTTTACCTGAGTTTTGGAAAAGCGGTTTTGTATAATTTATCTTTGCAAAATACTTTGAAAATTACTCCTTTAAACAAAATTTTTCTGGAAACCGATGATGAGGATTTTGATATTGAAGAATTGTACGGAAAAGTTGCCGAACTGAAGAGGATTTCGCTGGAAGAGTTAAATAAACAAATTGTAGAAAATTTAGAGACGATAAAAAATGGATAAATACTGGTTGGAAAGAACGGAGCTTCTCATTAAGGAAGAAGGTTTGGAAAAGTTGAACAAAGCAACCGTCCTGGTGGTAGGTTTAGGAGGCGTAGGTTCTTTTGCAGCAGAATTTCTTGCCAGAGCCGGCGTGGGAAACATGACCATCGTTGATGGCGATACCGTAGACATTACCAATATCAACAGGCAGCTGCCGGCCCTGCATTCAACCGTAGGAAAACATAAAGTGGAAGTCGTAGCGGAAAGGCTTTTAGACATCAATCCTCAGCTTAATCTCACAAAAATCAACGAGTTCCTGAATCCTGAAAGAATGGATGAAGTATTGGACTCCGCAAAATTCGATTATGTCCTGGACTGCATCGACAGTGTAACCCCGAAGCTCTGTCTTATTATCGCCGCAAAAAAGAGACGGATAAAAGTCGTAAGCTCAATGGGAGCAGGCGGAAAAATAGAGCCGAGCAAGGTAATGGTGCGTGATATCAGCAAGACTGCACACTGCCATCTGGCGAGACAGGTCCGAAAGAGACTGAAAAAAGAAAAAATTGATAAAGGCGTGCGCTGTGTATTTTCCACTGAAATCCAAAATGAAGAGAGCCTTAAAATGACGGACGGGACAAATTACAAACGTTCTTTCTACGGGACCATCAGCTACATGCCAGCCATTTTCGGATTGTATGTTGCCGCAGAAGTGATTAATTATCTGATGAAAAAGGATTAATCTGACGGTTAAAATATTTCGACAGGTTCCGGCATGACATCCTTACTGTTGATGCAATCATCAGCATTAAAGAGGTTGTGTTGCGACTACGAAGTATTTCTTTTAAATAAAAATTATCCCTTATCTTTACCGCTGTACATGACAGACTTCAAATATCCCAGAGCCGAAAAACTCAAAAAAAATACTGAGATTTCTTTACTTTTCGAAAAAGGTAAGTGGAGAACGAACGGTAATTTGAGAATCATTATCCTGAAAAATAAACTGACGGCTCCTGTTGAAAGTACAAAGTTTGCCGTTTCGGTTTCCAAAAAATATTTCAAAAAAGCGGTTCACAGAAATCGTATCAAAAGGCTGCTTCGCGAATGCTACCGCCTGAATAAAGATCTTTTTAAAGAGGCTTTCGGAGAGAAAACAATGGCCATGATTTTTTGGGCTTCCCCGGAAATACCTCCGAAATTTCAGGATGTGGAGGCACAATTTATCAAGCTTTGCCAGGCTCAGAAGAAATCTTAGCCTTTTTATTTGATAATTTGCCGCGATCGCTTTGTAATTAAATTTTCCAGATTCTTATAATTTCGGTTCTGCTTTAAATACTTTTTGGTATATTTAGGGAAACAATAAATCTGAAAACTAAGATGTTAGATCATGTTCCCTATTTCTCTTATCTTCTGAGTGCATTTATCGGCATCGGGCTGGCTGCGGCCACCGGCTTCAGGGTTTTTCTCCCGATGTTTGCCGTAAGTCTCGCTTCTTACCTGCACTGGATTCCCATGAATGAAAGCTTTGCCTGGCTTGCAGGTCTTCCGGCTCTGATAACCACTGGTATCGCTACCATCGTTGAAATTTTAGCATATTATATTCCTTTTGTCGATCATCTGCTGGACACGGTTTCTGTACCGATGGCTACCATTGCAGGATCAGTTTTATTTGCCAGTCAGTTTGCAGAGCTGGGGACGTTCCCGCAGTGGGCGCTGGGCCTGATTGCTGGTGGTGGAACTGCAGCTACGATAAGTTCGGGATTTGCCGGGCTCAGAGCCGCTTCTACGGCCACAACCGGCGGACTTGGAAATTCGGTCGTGGGAACCACCGAAACAGCCGGAGCAGGTATTATGGCTTTCCTGGCAATGGCAGCACCTGTACTTGCAGCCATTTTTGCCATTCTACTTATTGTAGGCGTTGTTTTTTTCGGGAGAAAGTTATGGCGAAAATTCAGGAAGAATAAAAATATAGCCCGACAGACATAAAAAACGGCGGAAAAATTCCGCCGTTTCTATTTTATTTTTTAGTATAATTTCCTATTATAATTCCCAAAGAACCGACAACCGGAAAAAGCAGGACTGCCAGATAAGGCAGAAGACCCGATTTGTTTTTGTACAAAATCGTTATTGCAGAGACATACAGTAAAATTACGCCTAAGCCTGCAAAAATAATGTGATAAGCCGTAATCGACAGGATATTCATCATAACGATCAATTTCCTTTTGCTCTGAAATCTTTGATCTGCTGAATTTTCCCTTCGTAGTATTTTTTCTTTTCAGGGGTTTTTCTAATCAGGATTTCAAATGCTTTGATTGCTTTTGTATAGAGTTTCTGTTCAAAATAAAGGTTAGCCAATGTTTCCGTCATCAGATGCGAAATATCATCTCCTTTTTCCCTGACCACAAAACTGCTTTCTTCTTTCAGCTGGCTTATTCTTGGGTTATTTTCAATAAAGGTTTCGATCACTTTATTTTTAAGCTCCGTCTTTTCCTTTTCAACTTCCGGCGTACGGTCGATTTTAAGCCAGCTTTGCCAGGTATTGATAAATCCGGGAACATTGCTGTCGAAAGGATTTATTTTAGGGTTTTCCGCAGCTTTTTCTACAGAATCTTCAGTCGGTTTTTCTTCTTCAGTGTCAGAAGTTTCTTTCTGAACTTCTGTTTTTTCAGGTTGAGGAATCTTCCAGTCGGATCCGAAGAATGAAACATTTATTACACGCTCTTCTCCAGCCTTTTCCGGAGATGCTGTTTCACTTTCGTCAGGAGTTTGCTCAGCTGTTTCCTGACGGCTTTCAATGATGGTATCGCCTGAACCTGAATTTTCTTCCGCTCCGAAAACTATTTCATCATCGACAGGCTTTTCATTTTGTATATCTTCTTTTACAGCCTCTTCCTTTGATACGTCCGGAACCGATTGAGAAGTTTCAGCAGGTTTATTCAGCAAAGAATCAGGAATATTTGAGTCTAAAGACATCGGTTTCCATACTCTTGTTTCCGGCTGCTCTTCTGAAGGGGTTTCTAAAGGCTGTTCAAAGGTTTGAACTTTAGCTCCTTCTTCCGATCCGGCAGTTTGTTCATCCGCAGGTTCCGATTCAGACTCCTCGGTCTCTTTAGTTTCCGGGGTTTCCGGCTCAGCAGGTTTTACCTCAAAATGCTGGGTTTCTGCAAAACTGATTTCATGTCCGGTATCTTCAGGCTCTTCTTTTTTATTTTCTTCGGAAGCTGCTTTTTCTTTCATTTTTTTCTCAACTTCCTCGATGAGACGACGCATTTCATCTTCATGCTTGCTGAGGTTCTGCTCAGGGATTTTATTTATAGTCTCCTGCTCATTGGCCTGAATTTTCACTTCCGGAAGGAAAGATTCTGTTCCATGAAAGCTCAGTTCAGATTCATCCTGCACTGCTTGTTCTATTTTTTCCGATGAAATTTCATCTTCGTTGATCACTTTTTCAGGCGTAAACCCGGCAACTTCCTGGGTTTTATTAAGATCTGAATTTATGGATTCATCTGCCGGTGTTTCAGAATCATTTACTTCTTCCGCTACATTAATGGCCAACTTTACTTCAGGCATAAAAGCTTCGGTTTCGTGGAAACTTACTTCAGACTTATCTAAAACTTTTTCTTTCTCGGTTTCAGTATTTATATTTTCCTCCTGAATAATGGTTTCCGGTGTAAATTCCTGTGTTTTTTCCGGCTGGTTTTCTTCTGAGCTTTCAGATTCCGGGGTATCTGTTCGTTCAGAATGATCTTCCAGCTCGTCAAGAATATTCTTTATTTCATGGAAATCTGCTTCGGATCCGGCTTCACTTTCCTGTACAGTATTCCCTGATTCAGCGGCAATCTGTTCAGCTTCTTCAACAGCTGGTTCTTCAGCGGTTTGGGGAGACGTATTTTCTTCCTGGCGGCTTTCTTCCGAAACCATAGCCGGTTCTTCTTTTTTCTCAATTTTCTGGGTAACGATCGAGCCGGATTCCAATGTAGATTCAAGATCAATGGTTTCTACCGTATCATCATTCAGGAAATTCTCTTCTCCTTCAAAAAGGATTCTATTGCGCTCCCCATTTACATAGATCTGCTTGATTTCTTCTCTCGGCGGAGGAAGAATACGCGGTTCTTCGTAAGGCTGCTTCGCGGCGTTTTCTGTTTTCGGTTCCTCCGTTGTTTCAGGTTCAGACACAGGTGCTTCTTCCCTTTTAATCGGGAAACTGCCTGCTTTGTTCTGATAGAGGATCTTTAAAGGATTTTCCGAAGGAACGGGTTTTTCCTTTGCTATTTCCTGTTTTATTTCAGACTTCTGCGGCTGCTGGATTTTACCGTTAATCAGCTGATAAAGAATCTTCTTATCTGTGGTGTAAGCTGCGGTAGTAGAAAGGACCCCCTGATAGTTTTCCTTATCGTATAAATGTACCCCATATAAATATAACGCTCTGATATTCTGAACATAGGGAAAAGAATTAATCTCTTCTTTCAGAAGGGTTAGATCTTCTGACTGAATATTTTTCGGGGCCTTTAATAATTCTAAAACTCTATGATTCATCTTACCAATTCGCTACAATATCGTTAAATATCTTGTTTATAATTCTGTCCGTCGCAATTTTTACCTGAGACGATTCGATCTCAGACTGCGAAAGGTTACTGTTGAAAACAGCCTCGTCACTGTATGTCCTGTCAAAGCTGAAATCCGGGTGAAGCTTATTTTCATAATGAACTTTCACCGTGATCGTCAGTTTATTCTGGGATTCCTGCACTACCCCGCCGGTATTTTGGTTGGTCACGGTATTTGACCCAATGGTTGTGGGAGTAATGGAATAATCCGTGATCTCACCTTCCACCAAAATATCAGGGTTCTCTTTGGTTCCCTTCAACGTCGTTCTTTGGAGAAACCGGTTTTGGATATCCGTAGAGAACTGCTGCGACAACGTTGGGTTTACCAACGGCGCATTATTCGGAAACTCGTTAATCTGGATAGTCTTTTCATCGGTAAGGGATGATCCGGTAAAGCTGTAACACGAATTCAGTACTCCGAGACACAGCAATAAAAGCCAGAATTTTGGCTGTCTGATTCTGATATTTTTAATTTTAAAATTCATTTTTAATTCCGATTTCTTGAATTTCGTCATAGGTCACCTGCTTCATCGCATCTTCATAAGCAAAGTAATGACAGACGTACATTAATGGCAATGTAAAAATAAGGCCAATAAAACAGGCTATGATTCCCAATTGTGCCAAAATACTTACCACCAATGAATATAAAAAGATAGTCAGCAGATTACCTTTGGTCATAGTAAGAGACATTTTCCAGGCAGTTTTAATATCCGTAATTCCTCCCAAAGAAATCAAGGCAGGCATGTAAAATCCTTTCAGACATACAATGATGATCGCAATGTAGATTGCAAGTACATACATTATAAAAAATACAGGAAGTCCTGCTGAAGGATCTCTATCTGCCATTAACGGCATCATTGCAATCATCGGGATGTAAATAAGCATTACCCCTCCAATTAAGATTAACTGCAAGATAAAATACGGCATAAAATTGTCGAAGTTGAAAATATCGCCTGCGCTTACCTGCTTCCCGGCTCTGAGATCCCTGCAATATCTGTAAAAATTACCTATTCCCAAAAATCCGCAGAAAGGAATGATCCCCATAATCATACAAAGCAGAAATGCAACAAAAACATCTCCGAAATTATTTTTTAAAAAATCGAATCCGTTGCTGATATAATCCCCCAGCTTAAAGTTGACCGGTTTTGCGTTAATTTTCACCATAATTTAATTTGGTTTATTCTTCTAAGTTATATTGTTTTATTTTTCTGTATAAGGTTCTCTGTGAAATCCCCAGTTCGTCTGCTGCTTTATTCCTTCTTCCTTTATGCTTTTCCAGCGCTTTGATAATCAGATCTTTTTCATTATTCTGAAGCGACAAGGATTCCGGCCTGTTTTCTTCGATTTCAATATCTTCGATGTCTTCATAGCTGTTGTCCGGCTCCGACATAATCGTCGGATTCTGAATAACAGGATTGCTGTTGCCGTTATTTTCAAAATACAGCAAAGAATTCGGTGCTGCATTCTGCTGCTGGGTTTCGGGCGTATAAATCCTGTTGATTAAATTTTTCTCATGGTTGCTCAGATCCGAAGTTCCGCGATTTTTTATCAGTTCCGAAGTTAAGGATTTTAAATCATTAATATCGTTCCTCATGTCAAACAGAATTTTATACATAATCTCCCGCTCACTTCCGAAGTCGTTCTGCTTTTGGCTGTTTGGCGTACTCACCACCATTGGCAGGTGGGATTCCATCGGGATATACTCGGACAGCTTCTCTACGGTGACATGCCTGTTTCTTTCCACAACGGTCATTTGCTCCACCAGGTTTCTCAGCTGTCGGACGTTGCCCGGGAAGGTATAATTTTCCACATAGTGCACTGCGCTTGGCTCCAGCTCCAGCTCCGGCATTCTGTATTTCTCAGCAAAATCGATGGCAAATTTTCTGAACAGCAAATGAATATCGCCCTTTCTTTCGCGCAAAGGCGGCATATCAATCTGTACGGTGTTCAGACGGTAGTAAAGATCCTCACGGAACCTTCCGTCCTGAATGGCCTTCATCATGTTTACGTTGGTGGCTGCAACGATCCGGACATTTGTTTTCTGAACCTGCGAAGAACCTACTTTCATAAATTCACCGCTTTCCAGCACTCTCAGAAGGCGAACCTGTGTCTGAAGCGGCAGTTCCCCAACCTCATCGAGGAAAATCGTTCCGCCGTCCGCTACTTCAAAATATCCTTTCCGCGTTGCCGTTGCTCCGGTAAACGCCCCTTTTTCGTGTCCGAACAATTCGGAATCGATAGTTCCTTCCGGGATTGCTCCACAGTTGACAACGATGTAAGGCTGATGTTTTCTTTTGGATTCCGAATGGATGATTTTCGGGATAAATTCTTTTCCGACACCACTTTCCCCGATCACGAGGACCGAAATGTCCGTAGGTGCGACCTGGATGGCTTTCTCCAAAGCGCGGTTTAAGGCCGGAAAGTTTCCGATGATTCCGAAACGGTTTTTTATATTTTGTAAGTCGTTGCTCATAAGTAAAGTTTTAGATTATTTTCCGCAGTTTCCTGCTTATTGATTAATTTTTTAAATGATTTCCTCCTTAATAATTAACCTTTTGCACTTAAATAATCTTTGTTTCTGACTTTTGAAACTTTTGTTTTAAAATATAAAATTTGGGCAAAGCAGATTTCTTTACCCTGCTTTTCGAAGTTTTTGAGAAGCAGGCTGTATTTTCCTTCCTGGAAAACGCCCGGTTCCGATTTATTTTTATTAAAATTTCTATACTCTTTCCCTTGGAAAATATTCCTGAGAAGATCGGCAGCATTTTGCTTTTGGCCAATCCTTACATTTTGAGCAGTGCTTTCATTTACAGAAATCTTAGACGGGTCTTCACCATGGTGGCCCAATATCTGATGATAGAGCTCGTACAGCTGCTTACAGTCTTCACTCTCAGCAGTTCCATTGGTAATTTGAGCTGAAATATTGCTGTAGATTATTACCAACAATACACTTAGGCAATATTTATGAAATTTTTCCATTGTCTGAGTTTAGAAGGTTAATAAAATCTTGTTTACTTGGCAATACTGTAAAATATTTACTTGCAAAAATCTGTTCGTTATTCTCCGGTAAGGTATATTGAACAAGAGCTTCGCTCTTATCCTGACAAAGAATAATCCCTATGGTTTTATTTTCGTCTTCAAAACGTTTTTCACGATCATAATAATTGACGTACATCTGCATTTGGCCAATATCCTGATGTTTCAATTCACCGATTTTCAAATCAATTAATACAAAACACTTCAAAATCCGGTTATAAAATACCAGATCAATATAAAAATGCTTTTCTTCAAAAGTAATCCTTTGCTGTCTTCCGACGAATGTAAAACCATTCCCTAATTCTAGGAGAAAATGTTCTAATTTATCAATTAATTCAGATTCCAGATCGTTTTCGGAATAATCCGGTTTTTCAGGTAAGCCTAAAAATTCCAGGATATACGGATCTTTAATCAGGTCTTTCGGCTTTTCTATAATCTGCCCTTTTTCGGCAAGCTGAAGAATTTCTTCCTTATTTTTACTTAGCGACAATCGCGTGTATAAAGCAGAGTCATACTGTCTTTGCAATTCTCTTAGACTCCAGTTGTTTTTATAGCTTTCTATTTCGTAAAAACTTCTTTCGTTCGGATCTTTGATTCGCATTAATTTCAGATAATGTGACCAGGAGAGATTGAAATTATAAGGAAGTATCTGATTTCCAAATTTATCTTCTTTGTTTTGAGGTTTAAGAGATCGCATTTCGGAATTTGATATTTCAGATTCGTCAGACAGTGTCTGACAAATTGAATAAGACAAGAAAAATTGCCTCATCTGTTTAAGGTTTGTTTCCGAGAAACCTTTACCAAATTTTTCCGTTAAATTTTTAGAAAGAAACTTAAGTTGTTCTTTTCCATATTCCGCCCGGCTTTCACCCTTCTGCTCATCCTCCACGATCATTCTTCCGATTTCAAAGTAGGTAAGCACAATGGTCTGATTAACGGCAACGACAACTTTATTCCGTGCATTTTCAAGCAATGCGGAAATATTTTTTAAAAGCTGTTCATTGGTTAATCCTTCAGGCATCATTATTTTGAAACAGTTTCCCCTAAAAGCGTGCCCTGTGTATTATCAAAAACGAAAACGTCCACAATGTCACCAATTTTCTGACCTTCCAGCTTATCGAAGACACAAACGGCATTCTGGGAGTTTCTTCCCTTCCATTGGTTTTCATTCTTTTTGGAAGTTCCTTCGATGAGGATCTGATGAACTCTTCCTACATAGGATTTCATTCTGTTTCTGGACAGTTCTCCCTGCAAAGCAATTACTTCTGCCAGACGCCGTTGTTTCACATCCGCCGGAATATTGTCTTCCATTTTCTTGTGAGCCGGAGTTCCCGGTCTTTCCGAATAAGCAAACATATATCCATAGTCGTATTCAACCTCACGCATCAGGCTCAACGTATCCTGGTGGTCTTCTTCGGTCTCGCTGCAAAAGCCGACGATCATATCCTGGGAAAAAGCGACTTCCGGAACAATTTCCTTGGCTTTTCTAATTAACTCAAGGTATTCTTCACGGGTATGCTGCCTGTTCATTGCCAGAAGCATATTGTTGCTACCGCTCTGAACCGGTAAATGAACATATTTACAAATATTGTGATGTTTCGCCATCATCCTGAACACATCCAGGCTCATATCCTGAGGATTGGACGTAGAAAAACGGATTCTCATTTCCGGAACCGCTTTCGCTACCAAATCAAGCAGTTGGGCAAAATTAACAGCTGTGGCTTTCTGCATTTCAGATGCTTTAGCAAAGTCTTTTTTAGGACCTCCGCCGTACCAAAGATAAGAGTCTACATTCTGGCCCAGTAAAGTGATTTCTTTATAACCGCTGTTCCAAAGATCTTTACATTCCTCCAAAATAGAGTGTGGATCACGACTTCTCTCGCGGCCCCGTGTAAAAGGAACTACACAGAATGTACACATATTGTCGCAACCTCTGGTAATGGTAACATAAGCGGTAACTCCGTTTCCGCCTAAACGAACAGGGTTGATGTCCGCATACGTTTCTTCTTTTGAAAGAATAACGTTGATGGCATCCCTGCCGTCTTCCGTTTCTTTTAAAAGATTCGGTAAATCCCTGTAGGCATCAGGGCCCACGACAAGATCAACCAGTTGTTCTTCTTCCAGAAATTTGGTTTTCAGCCTTTCCGCCATACAGCCGAGAACGCCCACCGTCATATTCGGTTTTTCTTTCTTCAGGTTTTTGAATTGGGAAAGACGCATCCGCACGGTCTGCTCTGCCTTTTCACGAATGGAACATGTGTTTAAAAGGATAAGATCAGCCTCCTCAACTTTCAGTGTTGTGTTATAACCCTGTTCATTAAGGATGGACGCAACAATTTCAGAGTCAGAGAAATTCATCTGACAACCGTAGCTCTCTAAAAACAATTTCTTTGAGTTTCCGTCTTTTTCCGCAATGGCAAAAGCTTCACCCTGTTTGGTTTCGTCTATATATTTTTCCTGCACGATGATCGGTTTAAAATTCAAAGTTTAAAAATTCAAGGTGATTGGATTCCTGAATTTTTGTTTTGAACATATTGAATTTGCAAAGATACAAAATATTGTGACAGAATGGCAGGATGATTACATAGGTCCAAAATTTAAAGGTAATCTAAATCTATAATCTACCGGAGTGCCATCAATTTTTGCAGGAGCCCATTTCTTTTTAATGCTTTTTATACCATTAATAATCCTGTTATCAAATTCAGGAACACCGGAACTCTGTTCTAATTTCACTTCTCCGATTTTGCCTTCACGAGTGACTACAAAAACAACAACTATTTTAAAGGGTTTTTGCCATACAAAACCATCAACATCTATTCTTTTTGCAACTTCTTCACGAAATTTATTAATTCCTCCCGGCAGATCACCTTCCATTGCAGCAATTTTTTCATCCGGGACATAATCTTCTTTATAGTTTTCAAATAAAGTATTCGGTTTGATGAAGAAAGTTTTTACTGCAGTTTTTTTCTTTCCGTCAATAATTAAAGGCTTCCATCTATTCATGTTTTTCAAAACCTGAATACTTAACTCATAAGCACATTTATTATTTTTAGCAATTTGCGAATTGAAATCATCGTTGATAAGAGCTATTTCATCATTTTCATCTATTCTGACCTTTAACTGATAATATTCCTCTTTATTTTCACAAGGTGTAAGATTCTTTTCCATCAAAATCTGATGAAAGTCTTTATAAAACTGAACGTCTCCTCCTTCATATGCTTCATAAGCACGAGGATATCTAAAAACTTCTTCTTTAACTGTCTGACCGGAGACAGAAAGGAAACAACCTGTTATTGATAAAAATAAAAATTTTCTAATCATGGTCATATGTATTATGGCTGAAGTTCACGCTCATTACAAATTTGGAATCTACCGGAATTCCGTTTTGAAGGGCAGGCTTCCATTTACCTTTCACTTTTTTGGCAGCGTATTTCATATCGTCGATAAACATTTCATTGTTTTTAAACTTCGGAAGTACATCGATGTTGCTGATTTTGCCTTTGGGATCAATGTTAAAGATAAAAGTTACTTTTCCCTGAACCGCATACAATGCCGTATCGATGTAGGCATGGACCATATTCATAAACTCTTTCTGAAAAGTTTCATCTCCACCCGGAAATTCCGCTTTCTGATAATTTGCGGTTGCAGCCTGTGGCTGAGCGTCAGCCAACTGCGAAAAACCTTTACCGCTGAGAAGCAATAAAGGCAGGATTAAAAGGTATTTTTTCATGGTTAAAATAGTAGTATCATGTATTTCTTAGATATCGGTTGCGATTGAAGACAGGTTCATTTTAATTTTAATCTGTGAAGTTACCGGCTGTCCGTTGCAGGTTGCCGGAATCCAGTTTGTTTTAATTCTTCTTACGACATATTTCATATCATCAAAAAAAACTTGGCTGTTGGCAACTTTCGGAGTTCCCTCGATATTGGTCACTTTTCCTTTCTGATCAACCGTAAGGGTAAATGTAAAATCACCGTTCAGAACATAAAAATCCGTATTCAGGTAATCGTACATATATTTTCTCAGCATTTCTTTATAAGCAGGAATTCCACCTTCGAAGCTTGCTGCTTTAAAATCTTTACAGTTCTTCACCGCGACCTGAAGCAGCGGTTCTTTTATATCTATTTTAAGGATGTTTTTATTATTTTCAGTCATAAAATTATCATCCCGTTCTTCAACATCGTTAAATTGTGCAAAAGCAGAGCCTGACACCAAAAGCGTCAGCAACACGATAAGCGTTTCTAAAGAATTTTTCATACATCATAAATTTACTTGGACAAAGATAATATTTAAAAGTTCTGATAAAATGATCAGACTAATTTCTGACTACAAAAGATCTTTAATATGTTTGTAATTGCTCTTTACAGTATCGAGTACTTCTTCCATTTTTCCACCAAGCATCAGCTGTGCCATAGATTTGGTCATTCCCAACACCTGATTGGCTTCAATTTTCGGAGGCAGCGCCAATGCATTAGGATTGGTAAAGATATTCAGAAGATAAGGCCCATTATAATCAAGACACTCCTTTATGGCATCTTCCACCTCTTCCGGCTGATGAATGTTTTTTCCGGGATATCCCATGGCATGGGCAATCATCGCAAAATCCGGGTTTACCATATCCGTTTCGTTATCCGGCATTCCCCCGACTTCCATTTCCAGCTTCACCATTCCCAGGGATCGGTTATTGAAAACAATAATTTTTACCGGCAGTTTATACTGGAAGATCGTCGCCATATCCCCTAAAAGCATCGATAATCCGCCATCACCGCACATGGCAATGACCTGTCGGCCCGGATAGGCTAATGAAGCCCCGATCGCCATCGGCATCGCATTGGCCATTGATCCGTGATTAAAAGACCCGAGCATTTTCCTTTCACCTGTTCCGGTAATATATCTTGCGCCCCAAACGCAACACATTCCTGTATCCACGGTAAAAACGGCATCTTTAGTCGCTAGTTTATCCAGCGTATACGTAACAAATTCAGGCTGAATCCCATTTTCGGTACCCTGATCTTTTACGTAAGTTAATTGGTTTTCTTTTACTTTATCATAAAATTCCAGCTGCTGCTTTAGGAAATCCGTGTCGGTTTTTTCATTTAATAAAGGAAGCAATGCTTTTATGGTTTCTTTTACATCGCCCGTAAGACCAAGTTCCAGCTTGGCTCTTCTCCCCAATCTTTCCGGGCTTTCATCAACCTGGACAATTTTGTTTTTTACCGGCATGAATTTATCATAAGGAAAATCAGTGCCTAAAAGGATCAGAAGATCGGCTTCATGCATGGCGTGATGCGCTGAGGGAAGTCCCAAAAGCCCTGTTAAACCCACTTCATTCGGATTATTGGGCTGGATTGACATTTTACCCCGGAAAGAATATCCCACCGGAGCTTTTAAGTATTTGGATAGTTCTACTACTTCTGCATTAGCTTTTTCCGCACCGATTCCGCAGTAGATGGTTACTTTTTCGCTTTCGTTGATTAAACCTGCCAATTGGCTTAACTCTTCATCCGAAGGACGGATAATCGGGTTTGTTCTAAATATTTTATTGGAAGTTGTTGCCTCCTCCGCTTCGAGTTCCGAAACATCGCCCGGAAGTCCGATAACCGCAACACCTTTTTTTGAAATAGCATGTTGAATGGCTGTCTGAACCGTTCGCTGCACCTGTTCCGGCCTTGTAATCATCTGATTGTAATAACTGCAGTCATCGAACAGTTTGATGGTATTGGTTTCCTGAAAATAATCCATTCCCATTTCTTCGCTTGGTATGGTGGAAGCAATAACGAGCATCGGCACATGAGAGCGGTGCGCTTCATAAACCCCATTGATCAAATGAACGTGTCCCGGTCCGCAGCTTCCCGCACATACGGCAAAACCATCCAGTTCAGCTTCTGCCGCTGCCGCATAGGCTCCAGCTTCTTCATGCCTTACGTGAATCCATTCGATGCTGCTTTTCTTTACAGCAATGTTTAGATGGTTAAGGCTATCGCCCGTTACGGCATAAATTCTTTTCACATTGGCATTTTCCAGCATCTCTACAATTTGCTCTGCAATATTTTTGGCCATTGGTAGTATTTTTTGGTGTTATTAAAAGAAAATTGATCAGAAATAGATCGATATATAAGCTGTAAAGATTATGCCATTTGAAATAATTTACCACAAAAAAAGCCTTGTCGAATTCAACAAGGCTTTTTATTATATTTTGATTAAAGATTTATTTTGAACAGCGTAGATTTATTTGATAATCCTTTTTAAATTTTGCTGTTAATTTACAGTACTTCAATCTGATTTTTAAGGAGATCTTCAAATTCATCTCTTTTTCTGATCAAGTGTGCTTTTCCATCGAGGAACAATACCTCAGCAGGCTTCAGACGAGAATTGAAGTTGGAGCTCATTTCAAAACCATAGGCTCCTGCGTTGTGGAATGCCAGAATATCGCCCTCCCGTACTTCATTAAGCTTACGGTCCCAGGCAAATGTATCGGTCTCACAAATATTTCCGACTACGGTATAAATTCTCTCTGCACCTTTTGGATTGGATAAGTTTTCAATAACGTGGTAAGAATCATAGAACATCGGACGGATCAGGTGGTTAAACCCTGAATTTACTCCCACAAAAACCGTTGCCGTAGTCTGCTTGATCACATTGGCTTTTACCAACAGATACCCGCTTTTTCCTACCAGGAATTTTCCCGGTTCAAACCAAAGCTCAAACTTTTTCCCTGTAGATTTAGAAAACTCGGAGATTACTTTCTCCACTTTTTTACCCAATGTCTTCACATCCGTTTCTTCTTCGGTATCCTGATAAGGAATTTTGAAACCACTTCCCATATCCAGATATTTTAGGTTCGGGAAATGTTCGGACAGCTCAAGCATGATATCCAGTGCCTGTAGGAATACGTCCGGATCTTTGATCTCGCTTCCGGTATGCATATGAAGGCCTTCCACATTAAGGTTGGTAGATTTCATCACTCTTTCGATATGACGTACCTGGTGGATGGAAATTCCGAATTTGCTGTCGATATGACCTGTAGAAATTTTATAGTTTCCTCCTGCAAAAATATGCGGGTTGATTCTCACCAGGATCGGGTAAGTGTTTCCGTATTTGTTCCCGAACTGCTCCAGGATCGAAATATTGTCGATATTGATATGAACCCCGAAGGTCATTGCCTCTTCAATCTCGGCAAGATCTACACAATTGGGGGTGAACAATATTTTTTCTTTCGTGAAACCGGCTTTCAGGCCGAGCTTTACTTCATTAATCGAAACACAATCCAAAGAAGCACCCAGGTTCTTTACGTACTTAAGGATATTGATATTAGTCAACGCCTTCGCAGCATAGAAGAACTTTGTGTGTTTTAAAAAAGAAGAGGTCAGTTTTTCGTATTGGGTTTTGATGGATTCAGCATCATACACATACACCGGTGTGCCAAACTCATTGGCAATCTTCAGCAATTCTTTTGAATTCATAATTAATAAGTAAAAACTTCTTTTTTTGTTATTACAGTAAATGCAAAGGTAGTGAGAAATTGTTAATAATTTAAAACCAACAACATAGAAGATTATACTTATATTTTTATTTTAACAGAATAAAATACTTTTAAAACCCTATTTTGAAGAATATTATTTTATCTTTTTAGAAAATTACCAATTATAAAAATAAGGGCCAGAAGCATTGAAAACGTAATGACAGAGCATGGATTCGCAAAGTTGACTGTCCATCCGAAATCCTGTTTTTTAGGCGGAAAGAGCCTTTTATCTTCTTTGTTATAATAAAAGAGCTCAAACTTCCAGAAGGATGAATTCTTATCAGGATAATTCATGACAACTGATTATTTTGGCAATGGTAAGGTTTCAAAATCCCCTCGAAGCAAAGCCAGCTGCAGTTCATTAACCAAATCCGACGACTGATAAAGCAGATCGATCTTCAGTTTTGTAAGTTTGCTTAAAGTCTGAATCTGGGTGAAAAGCTCATAAAAACCATACGATACTACTTTTCCGTTTTCGATAATCAGGAATAGTTTTTCGCCCAGCTTTCTACCGGTTCCCAGCCAAAGCTCGTTTCGTTTTTTAAAATCAATTTTCTGCCTGAAGGTATTGATATCATCATATTCTTCAAACTTCCCGATGAACTGTACCGCCTTCGAACCTTGGGTAAAAGACCTGAATTTCAGGATCGGCTTTTCCAGTTTATTCAGCTTGTTTTTTTCCACCAAATATTTTCCGTTTCTGTGATAAAGCCCGAAAGGAAAGATTTCCCTCTTTTTAATTCCTTTTGAATTTAAGATCAGTTTGGCAATAATGTCTGTTCCGGTAAGCTCATAATTGATCTGTTCGACCTCCTGCTGGATCAACTCCCATCTTTTGGATTTGGAATTGAAAACTTTTTTCGAAAATTTATTAATGTCCTGAACATAATCCGAAAAGATAATTTTTCCCGCTTCGTTCTGGAAATAAACAAAACCTTTCTCATTCGGAAGATCCTGGGTGAGCATTTTAATCTTGTTGATATAGGTTTTTGCATTGGTCTCTTCGTGCTGCTTCTGGATGATTTCGTTCTCCGTGTCTTTTGAAATGAGCAGTTTAAATAACTCCAGGGTCGCACGGGCGTCACCATCTGCACGGTGATGGTTTGTTAAAGGAATTCCCAAGGATTTAACCAGCTTTCCCAAAGAATAACTTACCTCATCAGGAATCAGTTTTTTCGCCAGCGGAATCGTATCCAAAGTATTGATTTTAAAATCATATCCCAGCCTTTGAAAAGACTGGCGCAGCATGCGGTAATCGAAATCGATATTATGTCCTACCAGCGTAGTATTGGCTGTAATCTCAACGATCCGGCGGGCAATTTCGTGAAATTTCGGCGCCGTTTTTACCATTTTAGGCGTGATGTTCGTTAATTTCTGTACGAAAGGCGTGATGTCGCTTTCAGGATTTACTAATGAGATAAACTGGTCGACAATCTTCTGCCCGTCATAGCGGTACACCGCGATATCGATAATGCATTCTTTTCTGTAACCTGCACCATTACTTTCTATGTCAATTATGGAATACATTTAAAATTTATACAATATTCTTTAGATTAATAACAAGCCTGCTTTTTCTTTAAAAGTATGCCGATATGGTTGCACAACTTATGCCAACAATTCATAAAAACAGGCCAATCCTGCTAAAATAGTAAAAATATTTATCTTCTCCTTCCTCCCAGGCCCAGCATTCCCAAAATCGCTTTCGCCCCTTCCCGCATCAGCGTGCTTGTAAATGTTCTGCCAGCTTTACTTTGCAGAATTTGCTCAAACATGCCCGGTTCTTCTTTTACCGGCTTGGTTTTCTGATTGCGGGTGGCTTCCGCTTCCTGTGAAGCCTGCTCCATTCTCTTGACCAGCATTTCGTAAGCCGATTCGTTATCGACAACTTTCTCATATTTAGCGACTAAAGCCGACCTATTGGTTAATTGGGTAATTTCCGCATCATTCAGGACATCCATTCTTGATTCCGGGGAAATCAGGTAAGTATGCACCAACGGGGTCGGAATTCCTTTTTCATCCAGTGCCGTTACAAATGCTTCCCCGATTCCAAGGTTCTGGATTAAGGTAGAGGCATCGTAAAAATCCGTCGTCGGGTAATTTTCCACCGCTTTCGAAATTTCCTTTTTGTCTTTTGCCGTAAACCCTCTCAGCGCATGCTGGATTTTCAACCCCAGCTGGGAAAGAACGGACTCCGGAACATCTCCCGGAATCTGGGTAATGAAATAGATCCCTACTCCTTTTGAACGGATCAGCTTTACCATCGTTTCAATCTGGGAAACCAATGCTTTGGAAGATTCGTCGAATATAAGATGGGCTTCGTCTATAAATAAAACCAGCTTCGGTTTCCCGCTGTCACCTTCTTCCGGAAACGTCATATAAATTTCTGCAAAAAGAGACAGCATAAAGGTGGAAAACAATTGAGGCTTGCTCTGAATATCTGCCACACGCAGAATATTCACTACCCCTTTTCCGTCCCTTGCCTGCAGCAGATCGTGAACATCAAAGCTCAGCTCTCCGAAGAAACCTGAAGCCCCCTGCTGCTCCAACGCCACAATAGATCGCAAGATCGCTCCGAGTGAAGCCGATGCAATAGAACCATAGTTGGAAGATAACTCTGCTTTTCCCTGAGGATTCTCTGTAACGTATTGAAGGACTTTTTTCAGGTCATTCAGATCAATTAAAGGAAGACCTTTATCATCACAGTATTTAAATACAATCGACATGATGCTCTGCTGCGTTTCATTCAATTGTAAAATTTTACTTAAAAGGACAGGGCCGAATTCCGTAACCGTAGCCCTGAGCTTTACTCCTCTTTCACCGGAAATCGTCATCAATTCTACCGGAAAAGCCTGTGGCTGATAAGGAAGCTGTGTTTTCGTATATCTTTCCTGAATAGCCGTATTCTCCGTTCCTGCTTCTGCAATTCCGGAAAAGTCACCCTTAATATCCAGCACCAGAGACGGGATTCCCTGATGAGATAACTGCTCTGCAAAAACCTGCAACGTTTTGGTTTTACCCGTTCCCGTAGCGCCTGCAATAAGGCCGTGACGGTTTATGGTTTTCAGAGGAATGGTAACATTTACTTCTGGCACCACTTCCCCATCCAGCATTCCCTTTCCTAATATAATATGATCTCCTTTTGGAGTGTATTTCGCATTCAGTTCTTCGATAAATTGTGTTTTGTCTGTCATTTGATCTTTTTGTATGATAAATATAAAAGTTTTTATAAAAATATTAAGTAGTGAAAACAGTATTATTGCCAGGGATGGCAGCTAAAGTATCTAAAACATGTAAAAAGCATTTATAAAATACAGCTGAAACGATGGGTCTACGGCAAGAAAGCACATGACTTTTATCAGAAAAAAAATAAAAAAACCTTTTTTTTGCTATGAGATTTTTATGCGAAAAAATGGCTTATTATAAAAAAAATAAGCATTTAGGGATTATAAGCATTAATAGAAATGGACTTTACAGCAAAAAAACGAAAAAAAGTTAGAGTTAATATCAAAAACGGGTGATATAACAACCCTAATACATTCATATTTAACCATTTGGAATTTTACAAAAAAGAAGTATCTTTGTGCCCATAAAAATTAATTATCCAAACTTAGATGAAAAAAACACTATTTCTTGCGATTTTATCCATCTGTAGCTTTTCGTTTGCTCAAGTAGGGAATGTAGGGATCAATACAAAGACTCCGCGAGTGAAGCTTGACGTTGCCGGAACTTATAAGTCCAGTAAGATTATGACCGGCAGTAATTCGATACCGGCTATTACTTCAGTAGAAAAGGACCGTTATCTGCTGCTTAGCCACAGCGTTTCCGACAATACCGTGAAAAAAATCAATCCGGGCCAGGCAAATGCTCCTGGAATTGCCAGTATCGTTACGTATTCCTTTACTAATGTGCAAGGTGACTGGGTGGAAAATTTCAATACCAAGATCAATTCTAATGATTACTCCCTTATGGTACTGTCTGCCTATTTTGACCGTGATCTTTATGGAGGAAACATTGCGATCCCTTCTTACGGAGTGAAAAGCGTAAACAACGAATGGCAGATCTATGCAGATTATTCGCAGGTGGCTCCTCAATCAAACGGGGTGTGGACCATTGTATGTGCGGTTTATCCTAAAACGTATGTAAAAATCTTCTCCGAACACGGACCTTTTAACCTTAATGGCACAACAACAGGATCAGACAGTGTACCGATTCTTCCATAAAAATAAATACTATGAAAAAGAATTTCTTATTTATCATCTCCTTATTATTTTCAGGTTTAAGCTTCGCTCAGGTCGGCATCGGAACACAGACTCCTACTGAAAAACTTCAGGTAGCCGGAAGTATGGCTATTGGACAATCCGTAACCATCGACCCGACGGCTTATGTTAATAACCCATCAGGTTTTACTATTTTAGGAACCGATCCTTTATCCAATACCGTAGGTGGAGAAGTACTTTCTGTAGAAACCCTCTACACTCCGCTTATTGTACAACCCTACTCAGTAAGCAATATTTATAGGGACGACCTTAATGATGTAAATCTTAATATTCCTACGGATAAATACTTTATTACCATCGCGAATTTTGAAGCCATTCCGTCAGCAGGAAACAACGGAATCTATTCGCCTATCGCCAACCCGGAATCCAATACCAACAGAGGACATTTTATTATTAGGGTTTTTGAATCCGGACAGAACTGGCATGTGAACATCGGCTATCCTACGCTTGATACCCAGAACACGACCGATCGATATACCTATAATTTCGATATTATTATCTATTCAAAAAGATTTTATAAAAATCTGGGAACCATTAACGTTGACTTCAACGGATCTAATAATGCATCCGCTACTGCAGCACCAAGTGGAATCTAAAACCATATCGTCATGAAAAATATTTTATCTATACTAGCCTTTATATGCAACTCCCTGATACTCACTGCCCAGATAAACGGAGTGGGAATCGGAACCAACACCCCAACACACACCCTGGAAGTTAACGGAAATACCAAACTCAGCGGAAATCTTTATTTCGAAGATCCGGGTACCTATACCGGCAATTCCGCAGGTTCCTATTTCCTGGTGAGGGATAACAGCGACAACGTAATTAAAAGATACGTACCCGCCACTTCAGAATTCAGCGCCATCAACAGTACGGTTTATTTTCTTACTAACGTTAGCACGAGCGGTGTAACCAATTTTGATACCGGGATCCCGGCAAGCAAATATTATGTAGTGATCGGAGGATTTATTGTAAGAGGGCCGAATAACAATTCCAATATCGTCATTACACGTCCCAATAATTCGGGGAATTATGTTCCTCAATATTCTACAAGGTCATTTATAGAAAACGGGACCTGGAGAATCAAATTTACGCCAAACAATTCGCGTGTTTTTGACGTTGCTCCTGAGATCCGTCTCAGCATCAGCGCTTACCGTAGAGATATGTTGACAACAATCAATAATCAGATCAGTTATGACATGAATGCCGTAACCAATGGTGTAGCCTCTATACCGGCTCCGGTATTGCCTTAACTCATTACGCAAATATTTAAAAATACAGCATCGGGATCCTCGGATTTCCGATGCTTTTTTTTAGCTTTTCTGAAAGGAGAATAATTTATCATATTTACATGTGGAAAAATAATACGCTCTTAAATATAATTTTGCCCAATTTATTTATTTGGTTTGTCTTTTTATAAATACTTTTGCTGAAGTAACTATTTTTTACACCAACCATGAAAAATTACCTATCCCTGATTATTTGCCTTATTTCTGCTTTTGCTTTGTGCCAGAAAAAAAGCCAGCCCACTGAGCTAAAAATAAAAGGAGATTATACCCACCCCGCTACAAAAACGGTTCTTCCCGAACTGTGGTCAGGTTTTCAGAGACAGGCTGTCGTTTCTTATAATGCAGCCGGTACCAACGTGGGAATTAGTTATATCCAGCAATCTTCGAAGAAAAACAAAACCGTTCTTACCCTTTATATTTATCCTAAAAAATACATCGACAATCAGATGCTGAGGGATGAATTTTATTCTTACGGTTATGCCCTGAACCAGAACTCCAATACCAATGTAAAGATCAAACCGTCTTTCGGAACGCTTTCCGGTGACAGTCTGAAGGTAAGCTATATTTATTCGGTTTTCAAAAATGCACTGGGGCAGCAGGATTTTTTCAACGGGGTGAAATATGTTAATAAGAATTCGCTCCTTTCCATTTACGAATGTGGTGGTTGGACTTTCAAGATAAGAGCCTCCAGCGACGATATGACTCCTGAACAATTAAAAGAACTGAAGGATAAAGCCGAAAATTACTTTGGGGTCTTACAGATTGCTTCCGTGAAGACGCTCCCTATTACTAAAGTTCCGGACATCGTATTGTCGGCTTCTGTAAAAAGAGATTCGATGATGGTACATGCCATTTCCGAAGCAGCAAAAGCCAAAATTGTTTATCTTTCTAAAAATCTGGATAAAAAAGAAGTACTCACCGGTTTTCATGATACGAAAATAGATTCCGAAGTGTATGCGCTTGAAAAAATGCTTGAATATTATCAGGTCCATGAAAAAGACTGGCAGCTGCACCCCGATACCAAAAAATATTTTGATGAAATGATGAGAATCGCCCGGAACGGCAGATTGAAAGACCACATTTACGAAATGTATCACGGTCTTGTAGATTATCCGACTGATGAAAAGGGAACGGCAGACTATATTCAGTTTAAAATAGACAAGAATATTTCCGAAGATACCAATGAAATTTTCTACAAAATTTTCTACAACCTCGAATAGCAGAGCTTTATAGATTTATTCTATCAATATCCATTTTTTATTTTTGATGGTATTAAAAAAATAAATCCGATTTTTGTATTTCAAATAAGAAACATTAAACGGATACAATCACAGAATGAAAGTCGAACAAATATACACAGGATGCCTGGCTCAGGGTGCGTACTATATCGTATCCGAAAATGAGGCAGCGATTATCGATCCGCTCCGGGAAGTAAAACCTTACCTGGACCGGCTGGAAAAAGACAATGTAACTCTAAAATATATCTTTGAAACCCATTTCCATGCAGATTTTGTCTCAGGACACCTGGATCTGAGTAAAAAAACGGGAGCGCCAATTATCTACGGACCAACGGCACAGCCTGAATTTGAAGCCATTATTGCAGAAGACCACCAGATTTTTGAAATCGGAAAAGTAAAGATAAAAGTTCTTCATACTCCCGGCCATACCATGGAAAGCACAACGTATCTGCTTATCGACGAAAACGGTACCGAAACGGCTATTTTTACGGGAGATACTTTATTTTTAGGAGATGTTGGAAGGCCTGATCTTGCCCAGAAGGCAGGAACGCTTACACAGGAAGATCTTGCAGGGATTTTATACGACAGCCTGCAGACGAAAATCATGCCTTTGGACGACAGCATTACAGTATATCCGGCGC
This sequence comes from Chryseobacterium sp. SORGH_AS_0447, assembly GCF_030818695.1. Taxonomy (NCBI): domain Bacteria; kingdom Pseudomonadati; phylum Bacteroidota; class Flavobacteriia; order Flavobacteriales; family Weeksellaceae; genus Chryseobacterium; species Chryseobacterium sp. SORGH_AS_0447. Next base: position 260,899 of record NZ_JAUTAR010000001.1, read on the forward strand.
ACGGTGCAGGATCAGCCTGCGGGAAAAATATGCAGAAAGAGACTGTCGACCTTCTGGGTAACCAAAAAAGAACGAATTATGCATTAAACCAACCGGATAAAGAATCTTTCGTACGTGAAGTGCTGGATGGCTTAACAGCTCCTCCAAAATATTTCGGAATGAATGTGGCTCTGAACAAAGGTGGTTACGAAAGCCTCGATACCGTAATGGACAAAGGGCTTACCCCAATACCGGCAGAAGATTTCGAAGCTTATGCCGAAGAAACGGGAGCATTGATTTTAGATACCAGAAATCCCGGAGAATTCTATAAAGGTTTTATTCCAAACTCGATCAACATCGGCCTGAAGGGTGATTTCGCACCTTGGGTAGGGACTTTAGTTGTTGATGTAAAGCACCCGCTGTTACTGATCGTTGACGAAGGAACCGAAGAAGAAGCCATTACAAGGCTAAGCCGTGTCGGTTTCGATCATGTACTGGGCTACCTGAAAGGTGGTTTCGAAGCCTGGAAAAACAGCGGCCATGAAACGGATGAGGTAAACAGAATCTCTCCGGAAGAATTTGCAGAACAGTTTACGGAACACTCGAAAGTAATCGATGTGCGCAAAATTTCGGAATACGCTGCGGAACATATCGATAATGCTTACAACAAGCCGTTGGATACCATCAGCGATTGGGTAAAAACCATTGATGATGCCGAACATTTCTTCCTTCACTGTGCAGGAGGCTACCGGAGCATGATTGCCGCAAGTATCCTCAATTCACACGGGATCAGGAATTTCACGGAAATAGAAGGCGGTTTCGGTGCCATAAAAAAAACAGAAAACTTTCCGACCTCAGATTTTATCTGCCAGTCGAAAGTGATCTGAAAAATGGAATTATTTTTGTAATGATTGCCATGCATAACAAATTTATCGCACTTTAGTTTATAAAGAAAATATTTAAAACATGATATCCTTTCTCAGGATTATTTTAAGTGATTTAAATCTTATAAACTAAAGTGTTTTTTTATAAAACTATAGTATGTCACAAAAATTTCAGGAAATTATCGATTCCGAAAGGCCGGTCCTGATTGATTTCTTTGCTACCTGGTGCCAGCCGTGCAAAGTACAGTCTTCCGTCCTGAATACGGTAAAGGAAAACGTAGGCGAAGATGCCAGAATCATTAAAGTAGATGTGGATCAGTATCCTGCACTGGCCAATCAGTACGGTGTACGAGGCGTTCCAACGCTGGCCATCTTCAAAAAGGGAGAAATACTGTGGAAAGAAAGCGGTGTTCATGACGTAAATACTCTGACGCAGCTTTTAAAACAGTATGCTTAAATAAGATTGAGGTTAAGGTTGAGATATTTTAGCCTTAACCTCAATCTATATCTATAATTCGATTGAAAAAGAATCCCGGTCATTTAGAAACCGGAAATGGCTTCTGAATTCTTTAAGCTCTTCCAGATTTAATTCTGCCGTAACGAGATTGCCATTCTTTTGGGCGATTTCCGTTCCGTCTGCAAAAAAACAATGGGAACTTTCCCGATACAAAAGGTCATTTCCATCTGTCCCGATCCGGTTTAACCCAAATACAAAAGACAGATTCTCGATCGCTCTGGCTTTCAGCAGATGTTCCCAGGCGCCTACTCTTTTCTCGGGCCAGTTGGCTACATACAAAACCGCATCGTAATCGTCATTATTTCTTGCGAAAACCGGAAAACGGAGATCGTAACAAACCTGCAACAATATTCTGAATCCTTTATAATTCACGATCACCCTTTCTTTTCCGGGGCTGTATACTTTATCCTCTCCTGAAAAGGAAAACAAATGTCTTTTATCGTAAAAATCAACATGCAAATCCGGATGGACAAAATACATTCTGTTGTAGAAGCCCCCATTATCTTCTACTGAAGCGCTTCCACAAAAAGCCGCATTTTTCTCTTTCGCCATCCTTTTCAGAAATTCCAGCGATTCCAGATTACGGTCGGAAACTTCCGAAGCATCCATGCAGAAGCCCGTTGAAAACATCTCCGGAAGCAGGAACAGGTCGGCCTCCTGATGCTCCAGTTCTTTCTCAATATGCTGAAAGTTTTCCGCTTTATTTTTCCAGACAATATCCAGATTCAATCCTGTAATCTTCATAAACTTTGTTAAAAACTTCCATAAAAATACGATTTTTCAATGATTTCGGTTTTATTTTTGTTGCGGATGTTTTGCTGTAAATCGGCATCTCGTCTTTTAACCGAATAATAACAATTAAAAAATAAATTTATGAAGAAACTGTTTTTTATGCTGATGCTGATTTTTGCCGGTGCTGTGGCAAATGCGCAGGCCTGGACGGGAAAAGGGGATCAGAAAATCAATGCCGGACTCAGTGCCTGGGGATATGGAACAGGACTTGCCGGAACATATGATTATGGATTGAACGGGCTGATTTCCGTAGGTGCCGGGCTGAACGTTTATTTCGACAATTACAAGGACAATGATGATGAGAACAGGGTTTTTGCATTCGGAAGGGTAAACTTCCACCTGAAAGACGCCTTGCAGCTGCCTGAAAAGCTGGATATCTATCCGGGCGTCGATGTGGGAGTGGTAGGAAGAAATTTCGGTCTTGGAGCACATATCGGCGCCAGATACTTCTTCACCGAAAGAATCGGCGTTTTCGCCGAAGTCGGTAACAATGGCAGTCTCGGTGTTTCCATTAATCTATAATCAATCATGACTTTATATGACAAAGCTTCCCATTTCGGGAGGCTTTTTTATTTGGCATAGTTTTGAGAATTGTTACCTTTGCAAATTAAACATACAAAGCATTAATGGAAATAGCAATTAAACTGTTTCAATTTATATTGAGCATTTCTATCCTGGTCATCCTTCACGAACTTGGGCATTTCATACCCGCAAAATGGTTCAAGACCAAAGTTGAAAAATTCTATCTTTTCTTCGATCCCTGGTTTTCTCTGGTAAAGAAAAAAGTAGGTGAAACCGAGTACGGAATCGGCTGGCTTCCTTTCGGAGGATATGTAAAGATCGCCGGGATGGTGGATGAGAGCATGGATACCGAACAATTGAAACAGCCTGCACAGCCTTGGGAATTCAGGGCAAAACCGGCATGGCAGAGACTGATCATTATGCTGGGAGGGGTTACGGTAAACTTTTTCCTGGCCTGGATCATCTACAGCTGCCTTTCTTTTTTTAATGGAGAAGTATATGCCGACCTTACGAAATTCAACGATGGGATCGGAGTTACGGAAGCAGGACGAAAAATGGGATTCCAGAATGGTGACAAAATCGTTAGTATCGACGGGAAACCTGCCGAAAGACTGGATAATGCATCCATTAACATCCTTTTAGGCGATCAAGTAACGGTACTCAGAAACGGAAAAGAAATTACCTTCCCGATAGACAAAGACGGCGTTGCCGATGTTCTGAAACAAAAAGAAGCTAAATTATACATCACTTCGAGATTCCCAATGATCATCGATTCCCTGGCAAGTCCGGCATCCAAAGCTTCAGGACTGGCCAAAGGTGATAAGGTGATTGCAGTAAATGGAAAACCGACCCCTTTCTTTGACGAAGTAAGCACGGCATTGTCTGAGAATAAAGGAAAGACTATTGCTATCGAAGTTTTGCGAAACGGGAAGCAGGAAACCATCAACGCAGCTGTTGATAAAGACGGTAAACTGGGAGTAGCGATAAACCAGAAAGCAATGGCCAATGTAATTACCGACAAAAAATATTCTTTCGGCGAAGCGATTCCGAGAGGTTTCGAAAGAACTATCGAAGCTTTAACCATGCAGGTAAAGCAGTTTAAAATCATGTTCAACTCGAAAATCCAGGGATACAAAAATGTTGGCGGACCGATTGCTATCGTTAAAAACATGCCTGTTGACAGAGCTGCAGACGGTGGTATTTCGATCAACTGGGCGGCATTCTGGAGCTTTACGGCAATGTTCTCTGTATGGCTAGCATTCCTAAATCTTATTCCGATTCCGGGGCTTGACGGCGGCCATGTCCTTTTCACTTTATATGAGATAATTGTTGGAAAGCCTGTTCCTCAGAAGGTGCTGGAAAATGCACAGATGATCGGTGTTATCTTCCTGTTGGGTCTGATGCTGCTTATTTTCGGAAGCGATATTTTCAAGATTTTCGCAGGGAAATTATAATATTTAAATTTTTTAATAAAATATTTGCAGGGTATAAATATTCGTCCTATATTTGCACCACTTAAAAACAAAGGACATTCCTCCTTAGCTCAGTTGGTTAGAGCATCTGACTGTTAATCAGAGGGTCGCTGGTTCGAGCCCAGCAGGAGGAGCCAAAAAAGACTTACAGCAATGTAGGTCTTTTTTTATGGTTAAAATTAAATATTTTTCAGAAATTTAATTAACTGATAGAGAATAAAATAAGCTATAACTCCCGATGAATACAGGAAAAATATCAATATTTTAAAATAAAAATTTGTGTAATCGTAATATTCATATTATATTTGCACCACTCCAATGAAGGAACATTCCTCCTTAGCTCAGTTGGTTAGAGCATCTGACTGTTAATCAGAGGGTCGCTGGTTCGAGCCCAGCAGGAGGAGCCAAGAAAGACTTACAGCAATGTAGGTCTTTTTTCTTTAGGTACCCCACTGTCGGTATTAGGTCTTGGTTTGCATGTATTTTGCACCACTTTGTAAAATTTTATATGTGCTATAACTTCAACAATAAAAAAGTCAGTCTCAAGAAGGCAGTAGAGGATCTTGAGGCCGAAGGATATGAAGAGGAGAATTTTGTACTGAACGGCAGCATCAACGCATTTACCCGGCAAACTGCTCCCACGATTCCCGCCATCGTCAATTACAACGGAATTGTACTGATGAATACCTTCTGGGGCGTTAAAGAAAACCCCGATGCTCCTACTAAAGGTAAAAACCTGCAATCCGAAAATACCCATACCTATTATCGTAAAATTGAGAAGAACAGATGCCTGATCCCGGCTTCCTCCTATTTCGAGCATAAAAGCATTTATCTTCCGGGCAGGAAAACCCCGGTAAAAGCAAAGCATGAGATGTTCTGGAAGGACAAAGCCCAGTTTTACATCGCCGGTTATTTCGATATTTATGCAGACGGCAATTTAGGATTTGGGCTGGTGACGACACTTCCGAATCCGGTACAGGCAGAAATTCACGACCGGATGATCATTACCCTTGATGCGAAAACAGGAAGGGAATTCCTGGAACAGGAGCCGATTGAAAAATTCCAGTTCCCGAATTATTCGCCGGATCTCGAATACATCAACCTGGAACCCGAAAAAATCCCGAACACTTTGTTTTAAAAATTAAAAGCCCTCTTGAAAGGGCTTTATCATTATAACAGGAATGGTGAGGAAGAAGATGAATCTGAGGCTGTATGAACCGTAATGAGGCTGTTCTTCAGCAATAACGCAGGAAACATGGTGCCGGAACCTTCTTTTTCGTAGTAAACTCCTTTTATATTAAGGTCATCCGTTATCGCTTCGATAATTTCCGCATGTATTTTTTTGAAATACTCTTCGTTGTCAAATTCCAAAGTTGTTTTTTCAATCGGGGTCTTGATTTCTATTTTCATAATATTTAAAGTTTGTAATTTCAGTGGTGACGGCACTCCTTTCTGCCCTGTTGCCGAACTGAATGATGCAAAATATAAGCCTTCTTTTTCAATTTATATAAACAGCCATAAACAGGCTATCGAATAATGCCCTTATTTCCTTACATTTGCAGTTTTGTATTTACATCATATTAAATGCAAATTATTATTAATTCGGTATAATAAAATCTGCATACTTTTTGTTTATGCCATAGCTTGAAGAAACAATAAATGTTAATTAACACCTCCAGATATTACCCTCTCTTTTTTTTACTGTTTTTTACCGGATGGGTTTATGCACAAAACACAGCCAGCGGAAGAATTGTTGACGGAAAAACCAACAAACAGATCAGCAGCGTGGATATCTTTATCAACGAAAGCGACAAGCCTTCCTTAACGACCACTTCGGGAAATTTTACAGTACAGTCCGACACAGTTATTTACAAATTAAAATTTTTACGGAAAAACTATTCTTTAGAAACGGTAGAGGTTACTCCTGACAACGCAGCAGATATTCTTGTGAAGCTTGGACAGGAAAAAGTAAGCAGCATCCAGGAAGTCGTTATCCATAACGAAAAGCCGAAATACAAAAACAAAAAGGAAAATCCTGCGTATGCCATTATGCAGAAAGTCTGGGAAAGAAAAAGAAACAACGGGCTGGATAAATTTGATACTTATACGTACAAAGAATACGAGAAAATTCAGTTCGATGCCAATAATCTCGACAGCGCATTCATGAAGCGGAAGATTTTCAACAAGCTTGAATTTATTTTCGATTATAAAGATTCTACGGCAAGCGGGAAATTGGCACTACCGGTATTTCTTAACGAGGCGGTCTATGAAAATTACGGAGAGAACAGGCCTGCAAAAAGAACCAAAAAGCTTTTGGTTGCCCAGAAAACTTCCGGGTTCCAGGATAACCAAATCATTACTTTAACGGCTAAAAATCTTTACCGGGATATCAATATTTACGACAATACGCTGAATTACTTTGACATCGGGTTTCCAAGCCCGGTTGGGGAAACAGGCTTCAGTACTTATGATTACAATCTGATCGATACCATTTCGATCCGTGGGGAAGAAGCGTATAAAATCAGGTACCAGCCCAAAAGAACGGAAGTTCTCGCGTTTCAGGGCTACCTTTATATTGACACCGACAGCTATGCAGTTTTGGGGGCAACCTTAAAATCTACTCAAAAGATTAACGTCAATTTCATCAACGGTATTTCGACAGAATTGGAATATGACAATCCTGATGAAAACACGTTTTTACCCCGGAAAGTTATTACGGAAATCGAAATGACTCCTTTTTCCAAAAAGAAAACTGCTAAAAGTATTGTTGCCAAACGTACCGTCGATTATTCAGAATACCAGTTCAACAAACCTCTGGAAGATAAAATTTTTAAAAGGCAAGAAGAGGAATATAATGACAGTTTTGTGGATAAAGACGAGGCCTATTGGGTAAAGGCCAGGCCGGATTCTTTATCGAAAAGCGAACAGGGCGTGTACGAAATGCTTGATAAGCTTCAGCAGACCCCGAAATTCAACAGGATTGTCAAGCTCTATGAGACACTGGCTTCAGGATATTATCATGTGGGGAAAAGCATCGATTTAGGCCCTATTTTTTCTGTTTACGGAAAGAATGAAGTGGAAGGCGACCGGATCAGGATCGGAGCAAGAACCTACTTTACCCGAAATGACCCTTGGAGACTTCAGTTTTACACCGCGTACGGCTTTAAAGACCAGCAGGTAAAATACGGTGCCGAAGCACGGTATATGTTCAACAGGGTGAACCGTTTTACCATCGGTGCAGGGACGAGAAGAGACATCCTTCAGCTTGGGGTTCAGCTAACGAACGACGACGGAATTATGGCCAGGACTTTTGCCTCTTCCACCATTTTTGCGAGAGGTGAAAACGCTTCTTTAAGCTCCGTGAATCAAACCAACCTATTTACTTCCATCGAGCCTTGGAAAAACTTCCAGATCAGGCTGGATGGCACCATGCAAAGCATTAAATCTGCCAACCCATCCGGTTTTAATCTGATGTATTATAAAAATGGAGACCTGAGAAAAACGACCAATGATTCTCATTTTACCTTAAGCCTTATTGCAAGACCGGGCGCTAAATTCTCACAAACCGGATTAGACCGGACTGAACACGGCACTCTGGCACCAACCATCGTATTAAAATATACCAAAGGAGTCGAAGGACTATTTGGATCGGATTTCAATTATAACAAACTGCAGTTTTTATTCTATAAACCGATCCTGATCGGAAGCTGGGGTAAATTATTACTGAATTTCGAAGCCGGGAAAAATTTCGATACTGTTCCGCTGGCCCTGCAAAACGTAATACCAGGGAACCAATCCTACAGTTTGGCTCAGAATACTTTTGCACAGCTGAACTATTATGAATTCGTAGCAGATACGTATACTACGCTTCATCTGGAACATCATTTCAATGGAAAGATCCTTTCGTTCATTCCTTTGATCAAAAAACTTAAATTACGAGAAATTGCCTTTATCAGAGGAGCTTACGGAACATTGAGTGATGCTTCAAAGGCCATTAATGTAGAAGGATTCAAATATTCTGCACCCAGCGAACATATCTATTACGAATACGGATTCGGGATTGAAAACATCGGATTCGGAAATCTCCGGATTTTCAGGGTAGACTTTAACTGGCGGGGAAATTATCTGGACAGGCCGGATATATCAACCTTCGGCGTAAAAGCAGGGTTCCAGGTTAATTTTTAAAATATAAACTCCTTCGCTTTGAAGGAGTTTTTTATTCTGATATACTATTTTCATTTTATAAGAGGCCTCAATGATAAGGCTGAGATATATAATGAATAGTGAAATATTTTAGCAGTTACAAGGCATCTCATCAAGAACCGCATTAAGGCAATGTTGCTTTTGCCATGCAGACCACGTACACCATTCTGTACACCAAGAAGCTGGTGTAGGACATTTTTCAGATCCACCAGCAATTGTTTTCAATTCTTTCTTTGTTAATTTTTTCAGATTTTTCATAATATTTGTTTTAATTTGCTGCCTACTCTATGTACTTTTCGGCTTCCGCAGTTTATTAGCTATTTGATAATTCCAAATATAAATATATTTCCCTATAAAATGATTAATTATAAAAACTTTAACTTTCAGGAATTTTGAGCACAAAAAAACCTCAGCAATTGCTGAGGTTTTGATTTTTATAAAACGCTGAAATTATGCGTTTGCTTCTACAGATACAAAAGATCTGTTGTTTGCTTTCTTTCTGAAAACTACTTTACCGTCTACCAAAGCGAACAAAGTGTGGTCTTTACCGATACCCACGTTTGCACCTGGGTGGTGTTGTGTACCTCTTTGTCTAACGATGATGTTTCCGGCAATAGCCTCCTGACCACCGAAAATCTTTACTCCTAATCTTTTGGAGTGAGATTCTCTACCGTTCTTGGAACTACCAACTCCTTTCTTATGTGCCATTTTATTTTAAGGTTTTTTGGTTCTACAATTATTCTGCGCTTTCAGCTGCTTCAGCGTCAGCTTTTTTAGTTGTCTTTTTAGCAGGCTTTTCTGCTTTCTGAGCTCCTTCAAATCCTGTAATACCAGTAATCTGAATCTGAGTTAAAGATTGTCTGTGACCGTTTTTCACTTTGTAACCTTTTCTTCTTTTCTTTTTGAAAACGATTACTTTATCAGCTTTTACGTGGTCTAGGATCTCTGCTTCTACAGTGATTCCGCTTACAGCTGGGGCGCCTACCGTGATTGCTCCGTTTACAGTAAGAAGTACTTTATCGAAAGATACTTTACCTCCTTTGTCTCCTGCTAAACGGTTTACAAACAGCTTTTGGTCTTGCTCAACTTTGTATTGAAGCCCTGCTATTTCTACAATTGCAAACATTGTTTATAAGATTTTTAGTTATTTCGAGGTGCAAATATAAGAAATATTTTCTAATCCACTCAAATTCAACCCAATCTTTTTTAAAATAAAAATTTAACTATGTTTTGAATAATTTATCACAATAAAGTGATATGTTGTTGCGTTTAAATTAATAACTTCGTCAAACAAAATATTTATATATGAAAAGAAACTTCTCTTTCCCGATTCTATTGGGAGTTATCGCTGCACTCTCCTTATCAGCATGTAACGACGACACTATGGACACTCCCGTACAGCCAGAACAGCAGACGGAGAACCTGAAAATCGACCAGCCCAACGCCTTGGAAAAAGTCTGTTATTACGTAGACCAGTACTGGAGCTCCTCTTCTGTGTTACTGACTTCACTGCAAAATTCCACGGATACGAACTTTATGAATTCCCAGATGACGAAAATTGCAAGCATGTGGGGCAGAAGCAACCCATCGCTGAGATTCGTGAACGATCCGTCAAATTATAATTCGACCTATAATGCGATTTCGTATTCTACCGGAAAAATCTATTATGGCTACGCGATCTATTATGATGCAAAATCAAAAGGCGGAGATATTGTAAATGCCATGATTCTTGCCCATGAATACGGGCATCAGCTGCAATATATCTTCGGACTTCCTTCCGTAACTGAATCTACGGCAAGACCGAATGAGCTGGAAGCTGACGGATTTGCAGGATATTACCTGAGAAGACCGAACGGCTATAACCAAACCAGTTTCACACAGATTGCTGCAGCCTACGAATTTGCCCAGAGCATCGGCGACTATCAGACCAACAGCGCCGGGCACCACGGTACACCGCCACAAAGAAGATCGGCTGTCCGTTTAGGATTCTTATTAGGCCAATATGATCTTACGGCATCCGCATTCGACTATAACTTCTTCTATTATTATCAAGGCGTTCTTAACGGAACCTATAAAATGGCGAAAAATTCAAAGTACCCTGAACTTGATGCCTATATGAAACCGTATCTGGATGAAATTAAAAAACTTCAGACCGGCGAAATTTCTGCTGAAGAATTTAAAAACCTAAAGTAATCATCATTTTTGAAATATCTTTTCTTGAGAGGCAGGGCATTGTTCCTGTCTCTTTTTCTTTATCCTGAAAATTCGTAAAGTTTATTTACTTTTGAGACATCATATTTGCATCCATGAACAGAGATCTCTACATCGACTTCGCCAAAGGACTGGCAACTCTTTCCATCATCTTTATCCATACGGCATTCTGGTCGGGACAGTTTTATATTCTTCCTGAAGTAAGGGTATTTTCTCTGGTTTTTGATGTTGCCTTATTTTATGCGCTAAGTGGAATTACTTCAGGAGCAAATATTGAAAAGACGTTATACCGGTTACTCAAACTGCAGATCACTTATATGATTTTTGTGACGTTGCTCTTCTTTATGGATTACTTCTTTAAAGTTTTCGGGCTTACATTTTTTTCGCTAGAATGGTTGCAGAATTTCTACTCGACTTTTGGGTCCAAATATGCGACCACAAGCATTTCTGCAGTTCCGCAATGGGAAAACCTGGGCAACTGGTATCTCCACCAGTACACCAATGCAGATACGTTTCCAGTAGTAATGGGCAGTTTCTGGTACCTGAAGGTTTATTATATCCTAACTGTTTTCGGGGTTTTAATCCTAAGATTTTTTCCGAAGCATATTTATTGGTTTATAGGGCTGTGTGCTGCGTTAACTTTATTATTTAATATTTTCCCGGAAATCTATCCTTCGGGACAGGTGGGATATGTAACTTTTTATATGATGGTTTTTTTGATAGGAAACAGAATGAAAGGAAAAAAAATCCCCGCCCGCGTTATTCCTGTTTTATACGGAATTGTTGCGGCCGCTTTGGTCGGGATGTTTTCATATTACGGAAACGATGTCTTTTTTAAGATCAACAAAAATAAATTTCCGCCCCAGACGCCTTACATCATCTGGACTTTATTTTCTCTTGTAACACTTTTTGTATTTTATAACAGATTAAAGGTCACAAAAGAAAATTTTGTGACCTATATCGGCAGAAATGCCATATTTTTTTATTTTGCGCAAGGCATCAGTTCATCCCTGGTTTACTTTCTTGTAGTTCCGCTGAAAGAATATATGCTCTGGTGGGTGCTGATGATTTTAATTTATGTAATCAACGTCATCTTGGCATTTATCATTGCAGCCGGATTAAAAAAAGTGGATGAAGTGGGCTGGAAGGCTCTGGAATTTCTCAGGAGAAAAACAGCTGCTGATTAAGCTCTGGTTCTTCCGCTTCTCGCGATTAATGCAATAATAATGATTAAAAGAATAGCTCCACCGATAATATACATCGGATCTGTGTACCACTCTGTAGTTGTAGTTGTTTTTTGTTCTGTTGTTACCGTTCCGCCTCCTGTAGAAGTAGTTTCCTGAGCAAAAGCTAAAACGGAGGTACCCATGGTGAAGATCATTAATAATAATGCATTCATTTTTGATCTGAAGTTGATTGTGTTCATAACTGGTATTTTTTAGTGATTTTTTAAGTACTAACAAAAAAAATACCATCTCAATAAAATATTATGATTACAAATCAATTTTTATTGAAAAATTTTAAGCTTAAATAAAACTTTAATCGTATTGCAAATTATTTTAATTTTACACAAAATTTAAAACATGTTTAAGTTGAAACTTCCTACCGACCCGAGGTGGGCAAATATTGCGGAAGGAAACATTGAAGAAATTTTAACAGATCACGCATGGTGCGAGCAGAAAGCCGCTACCAACGCGATCGGGCTGATCACCATGCTGCCGGAATATCCGGAAATCGTAACGGAACTTCTTGCCATTGCACAGGAGGAGCTGGAACATTTCGGACAGGTGCACGAGATCATTAAAAAAAGAGGATACACTTTCGGACGTACCCGAAAGGACGATTATGTAAACGAGCTGGTAAACTTTATCCAGAAAGGAGGCAACAGGGACGACCTGATTGTCGATAAAATGCTTTTTGCAGCGATGATTGAAGCCAGAAGCTGCGAACGATTCAAAGTGCTGACTGAAAACATCAAAGACGAGGAGCTTAAAGTATTCTACAGGGAATTGATGATCTCGGAAGCCAACCATTATACGACTTTTATCGGTTTTGCCCGACAGCTCGGCGATGAGCAGAAAGTGAATGCCCGATGGGAAGAATGGCTGGAATACGAGGCAAAAGTCATCCAGTCTTACGGGAAAGGCGAAACCATCCACGGATAACATTATTACATTGAAAAAGCTGACGTTTGAAAATATTGCCAATTTTTTCCTGAAAAACTTCTTTCAGGGATTAGTGATCATCGGTCCGATCGGACTGACGATCTTTGTGATATGGTATATCGTAACGTCTATAGACAACATTATCCCTTCCGTAGCAAGGGAAATTCCAGGACTGGTTTTCATCTCTACCATCTTAATTACAGCGCTGCTGGGATTTTTAGGCAATAAATTCGTGGTCGGAAAATTCTTTTTCGATTCCATGGACCGCCTGCTGGAGAAAACACCTGGGGTAAAGCATATTTACACACCTACCAAAGACGTTATGTCTTCCTTTGTGGGCGACAAAAAGAAATTTAACGATCCGGTCTGGGTAAAAACCAACGAAAACCCTGAGATCTGGAGAATCGGCTTTTTAACCCAAAAAGAAATGGCCGACGTAGAAAAGCACAATTATGTAGCGGTTTATCTTCCGCATTCTTACGCGATTTCCGGCTGGGTAATCGTTACCGAAGAAAAAAACATCAAACCCGTAGTCGGAATGACGGCAGCTTCTGCCATGAAATTTGCCGTGAGCGGCGGTGTGGCAGGCTTCCACTCCGATGACAATATTTTCAAGGCACCGGAATAGGTGCTTGTACAGATAATATCGTCCTGATATTATCCTTTTTCGTTTTTACTTATTTTGGCTAAAAGCCATTCCTTTTTCATTAAAATCAATGTAACAGGTCTTATTTTTCGCAGTTAAAACATTTTTAATGAAAAATTACCTGCCTCAACAAACAAAAACAACAACCAATAAAGATGGGCAAAGCTGCAATCATTGGCGCCGGCGTATCCGGACTGAGCATGGCAAATTATTTGGAAAAAAATAATATCGACTATCACCTCTACGAAAGAAGAACTCCAAACGATCTGAAAGGACACGGATTTATCCTTCCTAAAGAAGGCATTGAATTTCTTTCCGAAATCATCAATATCGACGACTTGTATGCAAAAGGAAGTTTCCTGAAAAAATACATCCACTACAACCAATCCGGAGACATCATCTCCGAAAAAGAGCTGGATAATGTATTTGTTGTTTCCAGAAGTGCACTGATTGAAATTCTCGCCAAAGGCGTTCCGGCAGATAAAATATCGTACAATTCCACTGTTGCACTGAATGGCTTTAACAATGGGAAGGCTGAAATCACCCTCGACGGCAACCAAGCGCTGGATGCAGATATCGTTATTGCCTCAGACGGATCAAGAAGCCGTTTAAGAAGAACGATTTTTCAGGACGAAACCATGAAAGCCGTTCTCGAAAACGAGGTGGTAAACATCATTGAAAACGAAGCGCTGGCCAGTGAAATCGAAAGCAACTTCCTGAAATTCCACCATGAAGACGGAGGCCTTACTTTTGGGGTTCTAAAGCTTTCTTCTTCAAAAATCCTTTGGTATTGCCAGTTCGACATTACGAAATATTTTATTAACGAGGATTATACACCGGACTGCATCAGGCAGTTTATGCTGGATACATTCGGGGACTGGAATCCGCTGATCTCCTCTATTATTGAAGGTTCAAGCTATGACAATGCCCATATATGGCGTGTTTATGAACTGGAAAAGCTGAATCCTTTCCATCATCAGAATATCGTGTTCATCGGCGATGCTGCTCACCCTCTGATTCCTTTCACCAGCCAGGGCGTTACTTCTGCATTAAAAGATTCTTTTACTTTAACGAACTTATTGACTAAGCAAAACGATCTTGAGGAAACGTTCAGACAGTACGAAGAAGAGAGAAGACCTGAAATCGACATTCACATCGCCAACGGAAGAGCTTTGCTGGAACAGTTCCTTTTACCGCTTCACGAACAACCGAAAAACACATTACCAATCTCATACAAATAAGATGTTTACAAATAAAGATATCAATTTCGAAGCCTTGAAAAGAAAAGCCTATAACGGAAGATGGGCTACCCTTGAGGACGGCATCATCCCTTTGACAGCCGCAGATCCCGATTTCAGAATGTCGGAAGAAATAGAAAACGGAATTATTGAATACATTAAAGACGGCTACCTGAGCTATGGCCCGTTCTCCGGCATCCCTGAATTCAAAAAGAGTGTCGCAGAACATTTTAACGTTGAAAAAAAGGGAAGCTTTACCCCAGCCAATGTTTTAGCCGTAAACAGCGCCGCCCAGGGAATGTTCCTGATTGCCAAATACGTCCTGAATCCCGGAGATGAAGCCATTATATTCGATCCCGTGGATTTCCTCTTCAAAAAAACCGTCGAAGCCGTTGGCGGAAACATCAGGTTATGTGCCGTAGATTCCCGAACAGGCGATATCGATTTTGATATGCTGATTTCGCTGATCTCACCGAAAACAAAAATGATCAGCATCTGCAATCCGCATAATCCGGTGGGAAGAGTATATTCTAAAGAAATTCTAAAGAAGATTTCCGAAATTGCCGCTGCCCACGACCTTTGGGTGATGAGCGATGAGATCTGGAGCGATATTGTGTATGACAAAAGGGAATTCAATACTTATTCTTCAGTTTCTAAGGAAGCCAGAAAGAAAAGCTTTACGGTATTCGGGTTTTCAAAATCTTTTGGTATTGCAGGCCTTAGAATCGGTGCCGTTCTGTGCAACGATCAGGAATTGTTGGATGACTTTACTGAGAAATCACAATTTAACTCTACCATTGAAGGGGTGTCTACCCTATCACAAATTGCGGCAAGTGTTGCGATTGACCGGGCTAAACCGTGGTTCAACGATTTTCTTACCCATTTGCAGCACAACAGGGATCTGGCGCACAGCATGCTGAGCAATTCAGGGATCTTAACGCCTAATCTTCCGGAAGCAACCTTCGTGATTTTCCCGAAAATTGAAAACGGGATGTCGAGTGACGAACTTACCCAGCACGTTTTAAAAGAAGGAAAAGTAGCCATTGTTCCTGGCTCGGAAAGATGGTTTGGAAAAGGTGCGGAAGGACATATCCGGATCTGCTTCTCCACTTCCCAGGAAATCCTGACGGAAGGTTTAAATAGATTGATTAATAGCTTTTAAATCAAAATCTGATAAAATAATTCCGGGCAAAATTTTTGTTTTGTCCGGAATTATTATTTACTGATTGCATTATTCTTCTTAATAGTTGGCAAAAAATTTCATGATATTTAAGACCGCCAGTTCTGTTATTAACCGGAGAAACTTCCAGCCCCCAGCTTCCATCTTCCAGCCTTACCTATTTTTTCGAAATTTTATACAGCTTTCCGCTGTCAGTCACAGCGTACAAACTGCCGTCGCTGCCATTCAGAACATCGCGGAATCTTTCATTTTCATCTTCTAAAAGACGTTCTTCGCCAACCACTTTATTGTCTTTCATTACAATCCGGTTGATGTGTTCCCCACTCAAACAGCCGATCATCAGGTTGCCTTTCCATTCCTCTATATTTCCGGTATAGAAAGTAACACCACTGGGAGAAATCACAGGATCCCAATAGTAAACAGGCTGCTCCGTTCCCGGTTTTTTTGTGGTTCCATTATTTATTTTCTCACCGGAATATTCAATACCATAGGTTACATCGCCCCAACCATAATTTTTTCCCGGCTTGATCAGGTTGATCTCATCACCGCCTTTGGGTCCCATTTCCACATCCCAGAGCGTTCCGTTCGGATCGATGGCCATTCCCTGCGGATTCCGGATGCCGTATGCATAAATTTCAGGTTTAAATCCTGCTTTCCCGATGAAAGGATTTCCCGGTGCAGGTTTACCGTCTTTGGTTATCTTTAAAATCTTTCCTAAATAGTTATCTGTTCTCTGGGCATAGATCCTCGTCTGTTTATCGGATCTTTCACCTGTACTTACAAACAGGTTTCCGTCTTTATCAAACGCCAGCCGGCTGCCGTAATGCTTGTCGCCGTCATATGTTGGAGTAGCCCGGAAAATAACCTGAACTCCTGAAATAGTCTTTAGATCAGGAGAAAGTGTTCCTTTGCCTACGGCGGTATGGTTTCCTTTTTCGTAAGGCTCCGAAAAGCTGAAGTAGATCATATTATTGGTTCTGAAATCAGGATCTAAAGCAACATCAAGCATGCCGCCCTGCCCTTTTGTATCGACTTTCGGGAAACCTTCGATTTTCGAAATCTGTTTTCCGTCGACGGAAACCACATTGATGTATCCTCTTTTATCCGTAATCAAAAACCGTCCGTCAGGCAGATTGATGATTCCCCAGGGCTTTCCAAGCTCTTTACTCAGGATCTCTACTTGATACGGCGTTGAGGTTTTCACCGCTTTTATACGGGTCTGTCCGGCAAAGGCCGGTTTATATTCCGGGGAATTCGGCTCTTTCGTTTCTACGCTGCCGTCTTTTCCCAGCTTTTGAGCATTTAGTTTGTTGTCTTTACAGGAAGATAAAATCAGGACTAAACTGAATGCAGAAATGTAAAATTTATGGAAATTCATACAATTAGATTTGATGGTTCCCGTAATGGATGGAAAAATAATGCCATAAAAATTTGGCAGTTCAGAATTTTATTCTACATTTGTAGAACAAAATATTAACATGTAGAATATGAAAGAAATAAAACTTACCGATTCCGAAAAAGACCTCATGGATATTCTTTGGGAAAAAGAAAAAGCATTCATGAAAGATATTCTGGAATCTTATCCCGAGCCGAAACCGGCGACCACCACCATTGCCACGCTGCTGAAAAGAATGCAGAACAAAGATTTTGTCGGCTATAAATTATATGGAAATTCCCGCGAATACTTTCCGAAAATCGAGAAAGGGGAATATTTCAAAGAAGAAATGTCTTCCATGATTGACCGTTTTTTCAACAGTTCCGTCACCCAGTTTGCTTCATTTTTTACCTCGAATGCAAAGTTTTCCCAGAAACAGCTGAAAGAACTCCGTGAAATTATCGACCGTCAAATTGATGAAAAATGATAATCCTTTTTAAAATTATACTGTGCTCTACCCTGCTGATTGCGTTTTACTATTATTTTTTGCAGAAGGAAAAAATGTATAGGTTCAACAGGATCTATCTGTTATTTTCGCTGTTGTTTTCCTGTACGGTTCCTTTTATTTCGATCAGTACGGAATCGCCGAAACCGACAAATCGTCTACAGACCGCCTTCGAGAGCACCCAGCAGATTCTGGATCTTACGCCCGTGCAGAATGATTTCAACCTTGTTAATTTGATCTGGATAATCTATGGAATCATAACCTTTATATTTTTAAGCAGAATAATTGCTTCGTTTCTGAAAATCAATAATTTGAAAGGCGAAAAGATTATTTATCAAAATCGGGAACTTCTGGTAACGGAGAAAAATATTCCGCCTTTCAGTTTTTGGAATACAATCTATCTGGGGAGAAGTTATTTCACTGATCAGCAAATGGACGACAGGATTTTTCTGCACGAAAAAAGCCACCTGGAACAAAAACACAGCATTGATCTTATGATGGTTGAAATCGTAAAAGCTTTCACCTGGTTCAATCCCGCAGTTTATTTTTATAAAAAAGCCATTCGGATCAATCACGAATTCCTGGCCGATGAATCGGTCTTAAAGAATCATTTTAACGTAAAAGACTATCAGAATTTAATACTGGATGAAATCATTTCCAGTCAAGATTATAACCTTACGCATACATTCAATTTTAACAACACCAAAAAACGATTTATTATGATGAACACCAAAAAGTCCAAATGGGCCCCAGTGAAAAAAGCCATCAGTATTCCTGCTTTGCTGATTGCTTTCGGATTATTTGCTGAAAAAACCTATGCCCACCCGATTGAAAAGATGATTCAGGAAGCCCGGGAAAAAATTTCAGGCAATGATCTCAGTCCGGCAGTACGAACTCAGGAAAACAACAGTCCAGAAGCCACAAAATACGATATTCCTGAAGCACCTGAAATTCCTAAAGAATTAATCGGAAATATCACCGAAGAAAAAAAGATTCAGGATACCATCCGGCCTCAGGAAGGTAAAAACACAAATCTAAATCAGGAAACGGTGTCCAATTCAACAAATGATCCTACACAGCTTCCGCAATTTCCGGGCGGAATGAATGAACTGAGAAACAAAGTTGCAAAATTATTCGAGGGCTCCAGACTGGAAGCTAAAAAACCGAAAGGATTATCAAGAGCCGATATTATGTTTACCGTAAACGAAGTTGGAAATGTAGTGGATGTAAAAGTCGCAGGAAATAATGAGTCTTTTAATAATGAAGCATTGATCTCATTTAAAAAAGCCAATGAAAATGTCACTTGGAAGCCTGCTGAAAAAGATGGAAGACCTGTAAATTACGCCATGCGACTGCCATTAACCATGTCATTTGAATAAACAGACAAGCATCCCAAACCGGGATGCTTTTTTATTTAACAGATGATAAATAAAATGAATCATCAAAATATAAATTAAGATCCATCGTATGGTTGAATGCCAAATAATTCTTTCGTATTTTTGTTAGGATAACATCACAAATTTTATGAATTTTAAACTTCAATCAGAATATAAACCTACCGGAGACCAGCCGCAAGCTATTGAAAAGCTTACCGAAGGCATACAGATCGGTGAAAAATACCAGACGCTGCTGGGGGTAACCGGATCCGGTAAAACCTTCACCGTGGCTAATGTTATACAGAATGTGCAGAAACCTACCTTGGTGTTGGCTCATAATAAAACACTGGCCGCTCAGCTGTTTATGGAGTTCAAAGAATTCTTCCCGGAAAATGCCGTAGAATACTTTGTAAGTTACTACGATTACTACCAGCCGGAAGCCTATATTGCGACTTCCGGAACCTATATCGAGAAAGACCTGAGCATCAACGAAGAAGTGGAGAAGCTGAGGCTTTCGGCCACGGCGAGCCTCCTTTCAGGCCGAAGGGATGTCCTTATCGTTGCTTCCGTTTCCTGCATTTACGGTATCGGAAACCCAACGGAATTTCACAAATCCCTGATCTCTATCGCTATCGGAGAAAAGGTAACCCGGACTGCCCTGTTGCATGCTTTGGTGAATGCCTTGTATTCGAGGACACTTAATGAGTTTCAGCGGGGTACATTCCGTGTGAAAGGAGATGTGATCGATGTATTTCCGGCGTATGCAGACAATGCCATCAGAATCCAGTTTTTTGGAGACGAAATCGAAAAGATCCAGAGTTTTGACCCGGTTTCAGGAAACGTAACGGGCAATTTTGAACAGATCCAGATTTATCCGGCCAATCTTTTCGTAACATCAAAAGAAACCCTGAACGGAGCCATCCGGAATATTCAGGACGATTTGGTAAAACAGGTGGATTTTTTCAGTTCCATTGAAAAACCGCTGGAAGCCAAAAGATTACAGGAAAGAACCGAGCTTGACCTTGAGATGATTAAAGAATTAGGTTACTGTTCCGGTATTGAGAACTATTCCAGGTATCTCGACGGCCGGCTTCCGGGAACGAGGCCTTTCTGCCTGCTGGATTATTTTCCGAAAGATTACCTGATGGTGATCGATGAAAGCCACGTGACGGTACCGCAGGTTCACGCGATGTACGGAGGCGACCGAAGCCGGAAGGAAGCCTTAGTGGAATACGGTTTCAGACTTCCGGCCGCCATGGACAACCGACCATTGAAATTCGAGGAATTCGAGGCCATCCAGAATCAGGTGATTTACGTTTCAGCGACCCCGGCAGACTATGAACTGGAGAAAACGGGAGGTGCTTATATCGAACAGATCATCCGGCCAACCGGACTTTTAGATCCGATTATCGAAATCCGGCCAACCATCAACCAGATTGATGATCTGATGGAAGAAATCCAAAAAAGAGCAGATCTTGACGAAAGAGTTCTGGTAACGACGCTGACAAAAAAGATGGCGGAAGAACTGACGAAATACTTCACCAAATTCGGGATCAGAACAAGATACATTCACTCGGATGTCGAAACCCTGGAACGGATCCAGATCATGCAGGACCTGCGGGTAGGGCTTTTCGATGTGCTGATCGGGGTAAACCTGTTGAGGGAAGGTCTGGATTTACCGGAAGTTTCCCTGGTTGCTATCCTGGATGCCGATAAGGAAGGGATGCTGAGAAGCCGCCGGTCAATGATCCAAACGGTAGGTCGTGCTGCCCGTAACCTTAACGGAAGGGCCATTATGTATGCCGATAAGATTACCAAATCGATGCAGGCCACCCTGGATGAGACCGACTACCGCCGGGCCAAGCAGATGCAGTACAACGAGGAGCATGGAATGGTTCCGGTAGCATTAAATAAAAAGATTTCGGAAAGCCTGGTCGGAAGAAGCAAGGACTTCCCGGATGAAAAATACACCCAGAAGGAAATTCTTCAAAAGGTGGCTGAAGCCAAGGCCAGTTACACTTCTGAAGACATGGAAAAAGTCATTTCCCAGAAACAGAAAGAAATGGAAATGGCTGCCAAAAACCTCGATTTCATTAAAGCGGCTAAATTGAGGGATGAAATTGCAGCACTGAAAGAATAGATAAAAAGAGACTGGTTTTCAGTCTCTTTTTTGTTTACTATTTAGATTATTGATTTTATTGTTATTGTAAAATCAAAAGCAAATAAAAATAACCCGACATTCTTTAAAATGTTGGGTTATTTAAATATTTTTAAACTTAAATTAAACTTATCGCTGATTCCTTACTGCTGAGCGGATAGGAATCAATAATTCCGTTAAGCCGTTTAACTTGATTTCATAAACCGTTGCCAGCTGCATTCCCAGTTTGCCTTTGGGCATTCCGGTCCGTTGAAACCATTCTAAGTAACTTATCGGCAGATCGGCAAGCACAGTTCCCTGATATTTTCCGAAGGGCATTTTTACGATACAGATTTCTTTCAATATTTCCGGGTTAATTCCGTCCTGCATATTCTGTTTTTATACTATTAAATCAATTTTCGTTTCCAACTCTTTATTTTTATCCGGCAGCTCCAGTTCAGGCGTATCGTCGTCGGAAAATTCATTCCGGTACACCTGGATCAGAAGCAAGGTAAGTGAAACCATGATCGGCCCGAAAACCAGTCCCATGAAACCGAATAAATTCATCCCCATAATGATTCCGAAAACCGTATTCAAAGGATGGATATCTTCCAGTTTTTTTAATAAGGTAAAACGCAATACATTATCCGTTAAACCAACTACGACCATACAGTAAGCAGCTAATCCGAGTCCGGTTCCCATATCACCTTCCGCAATCATAAAAATGCAGACCGGGCCGTATACAATAGCGGCACCGACTACCGGAATCATAGAAGTTGCTGCAGTAAGCGCAAATAATAGTACCGGGCTTGGAGCATCAAATATGAAATACCCTACCAAGGCGACAATACCCTGACCGAGAGCCACTACAGGAATTCCGATAGCATTGGCCAGAATCAGTTTTCTCATTTTTTCGCCAATCAGAGATACATTGGATCTTTTAAGAGGCGCTGCTGATGAAAGAATTCTTTCAAAAAAACGGGGTTTTTCCAGCATGAAATAAAGAATGAAATACATGGAAGCTACAATAGTAAGCGTATTTACCGTCCCGCTGAGTGCTTTTGTTGAATACTGTCCAACACTGCTCTTCAGCTTGTTCATATTTTCTTTGCTTAAAATATCAAATTTGAATTTTGAGTAGATGTAGGTATGGATCTTTTCAAGAAAAACATTAAACTTTTCCATGTAAGCCTGGGCATTTCCAAGCTTCTCGATAAGAAGATCCCCGATAAAATAAATAGGAAGAATAAGTACGATCAGACTGGCACCCATCAGCGTCAAAGAAGCAGCCCATGGCTTCCATTTTTTCTCTTCCTGTAAATAAAAATTATACTTCCGACATAAGACATAGATGGTAATAGCTCCTAAAACGGAAGGGATAAAAAGGGCGAGGTTGAAGCAGATTAAGCCTGCCAAAACTAAAATTATGGCAAGCAGAAAAACCTGCTTGATTTTAACGCTGCTGATTTGCTGATCTTTATTCATCATTTATTCAAAATTATTTGTCTGGGTTTTCCTAAATAGGCACAATAGAGGGAATACATCACGGCAAAGATGAACGGTGCTGTAAGGATAATCCCGATGAAGCACAGCACGATTCCGGCCATTGACAGCAGAAACCCTACAAATGTTGCGCCAAGAAAAACCCCGTAATTTTCTTTGGCAATATTAAATGACTTTCCTAAAGCCTCTGTAGCAGAAGCATTTTCAAACAGCAAAATCGGATATCCCAGCATCAGCAGGGGATATACAAAAATAATTGGCAATACACAAAGGAAAAGCGCAATGGATGAAATAATCCCTGATAACAAAGCATAGATTAAAATATTTACAAAATTCTGGCGGTATCCGATAAACAGATCCGAAAATTCAATAGGATTTTTCGTGTTGTATTTGTTGATCATGTAAATCAATCCCACATAGAGGGGAGAAAGCAGAAGTCCCGAAATTCCGGACAAGGTCAAATACAGGGGAAAACCCGGCGCATTGAAAGCAGAAAACCTTGAATAGTCTCCCGAATCACGCATTTCTTCAAGCATAGCCGTGGAATTCATTCCGGTAAGCCACTGAATAACTGTCGCTAAAATACTGTAGATGATCATTGCGACAACGGCATATAGAAATACGCCTTTATACATTTCGAATGCATGAGAGATAATAGCTCCCATATTCCTTTCAGGAGCAGAGCCCTGTTGGTCAAATTCATTAAATTCTGACATGGTGTTTAAATTTTTAATGTGATTGTACCAAATTTAACTTTTTTTGAGCATTAACAACATTAAAAACCCATGAAATTTATACCTTCTCTGAAAATATAGTTTTGTATAATGAATAAATAACGGCATTCCAGAAAGGAAAGGTAAACAGTCCGCCAACCAGAAACAAACCAAAGCCGATATATTTGAAAATCGTGGCAACCATGACGCAGACAAGGATCTCCAGGAAATACATTTTCAGCGCTTTAAAGCTTAGAGAAAGCGATTCGAAGATCGTTTTATTCATAAAGAACATCATCGGCGCTACAAATATGGTGATGCACACCCATGCCACGGCAAGAATAATCGTTGGGAAAGTAAACCGGTAAATAAAATACCAGAAAATATAATAGGAAATATATCTGAAGAAGTTCAGTCCGTTATATCCAGCAAACAGATCACTAAGCGCTGGCTTTTCGCCGGTATCCATTTTCCTGTAGATCTGGAAAAAACCCAGATTCAGAGGATACAGGAAAATTGTGGTCCCCATAATCCAAAGGGAGAAATTCTGATAATTATCGGTAACAACCAGCTTATTGAGCTGCTCCACATAGGCTTTCATCCCGTCCTGCATATATTTCCCAACTTCATTAAATTCTCCCATAATTCCATACTTCATGTCACACATAAAAAATACGGTAAGGAAAATTCCAAAGTACATGATGGAAAACATCAGCTGAAAAACCAACGTTTTGTTCCAGTAGAAAAATGCCTGCTTCAATATAAAATCCAATCCCGGTTTCTGCGGATATTTGTTGTCCATTAAAAATATTTTGTGCAAAAGTAAACATCAATAATTACTTTTGCGGAATGTTTTCAGTGAATCATCAAAAATTTATGGAAATGGACGAACTTTCGGTCCGGAAGGTTCCCTACTTTTTCATTATCGATTTCCTTACGGAAAACGTCAACATCTTTCAGGAACATGAAATAGAAAAATCAGGTTTATTGATTGACTTTCAAAACTTTTCAACAACAAAAACCGATCATCCGCTGCAGAAAAAAGTGGAATGGAAATCTTATCCCGAAACGCTGGAGCATTTTAAAATAGGCTTCGATAAGGTTCAGAAAAATATCCGCTTCGGAAATTCCTATCTCGTCAATTATACCCGGAAAACAAAGATCGAGACCAATTTAACGCTGGAAGAAATTTTTTTTCATTCATCGGCGAAATATAAAGTTTTTTATAAAGATTTTTTCGTATTTTTTTCTCCTGAAACTTTTGTGAAAATCACAGACGGAAAAATTTTTACCTATCCCATGAAAGGCACTATCGATGCGTCTTTGGACAATGCAGCGGAAATCCTTAAAAATGACAGAAAGGAAAAAGCAGAACATTACACGGTGGTAGATTTACTCCGAAACGATCTCAGCATGGTGGCAGACGATGTAAAGGTTGAGAAATTTCAATACATTGATTTCATTAAAACCAAACAAAAAGATCTCTATGCCATGAGTTCCGAAATTTCAGGGGATATAAAACCTGAATTTGAAGGGAAACTGGGAAGCCTAATGAAAAAGCTGCTTCCTGCCGGTTCTATTTTAGGTGCCCCGAAACCGAAAACGCTGGAGATCATTCTTGAAGCGGAAGGTTATGAGAGAGGTTATTACACAGGAGTCTGCGGCTGGTTCGACGGAGAAAATACGGATAGCTGCGTGATGATCCGTTATATAGAAAAAGAAGGCGACGAGCTCTATTTTAAAAGCGGCGGCGGAATTACCCACATGAGCAGGTTAGAAGACGAGTATCAGGAAATGAAAAATAAAATCTATGTCCCAATTCATTGAAAGCATTAAAGTAGAAGACCAGGAAATTTTTTTATTGGAATTTCACCAGAAGCGTGTAGACAACACTTTCGCCCATTTCGGGAAAGAAGGCTCCGTAGACCTGGCAAAGATTTATAAACATCTGGAACATGACGAAGACGGGCTTTTCAAGCTGAGGATCGTCTATGACCTGGATAAAAAGGTTCGCACCCAGATGATTCCTTACGCCATTCCCGAACTGCAGGATTTCCAGCTGGTAGAAAACAACAGCTTCGACTATTCTTTCAAGTCCGAAGACCGGAAAGAGCTGGAAAAAATGAAGATGAAATCCAAAGCGGAAGAAATCATTATCGTAAAAAATAACCATATTACGGATACTTCATACAGCAACCTTCTATTCAAAAAAGGCAAGGATTGGTTTACCCCTTCTACCTATCTTCTGAACGGGGTGCAAAGACAACACCTCCTGAAGAACAAAAAAATCAAGGAAACGGAAATCACCCTTCAAAACCTGAAGGAATTTTCCCATTTCCAGATGATCAATGCATTGAATGATTTTGACGAAAATTTCATTTATCCTATCGGCAGAATTATTAATCTGCCGGGAAATGAAGAATATCAGGATCTTTAATTTTCCTTTAAAAAGTTGAAATATGCTTTCTGAATATCTGCATTATGCATTGCCTGCGTATTTACTTCCAGGATTTTAGGCTGCGTATCCGGTTTGAAGAAATTTTCCAGCACGCGGTCTAGAGTGACTTCTTCATCTACTTTTGTATAAGAAAATCCGAAATGCTTTGCCAGATGTTCGGCATTTTTGTGATGTTTCGTAGCAATGAATTCATCCAATGTATTTGGATTGGCATTTCCCGGCCCCGGAATAATTTTAAAAATATTTCCTTCTCCGTTATTGAAAATGATGATTCTTACAAACGGCGGAATGTACTGATTCCAAAGCCCGTTGATATCATAGAAAAAACTCAGATCCCCCGTGATCAGTAAAGTCGGACCAGCATTTTTAATCGCGAAACCCATTGCCGTTGAGGTGGAGCCGTCGATCCCGCTTGTCCCCCGGTTGCAGTAAATTCTTCTCTTGCCATAATCAAACAGCTGCGCATACCGGATGGCCGAACTGTTGCTGAAATGGATATTATAATTCTCAGGAACCGTCTGGGTAGTTTTATGGAAAAAATAGAAATCGGAGAAATCAACCGAGTTTAAAAACTTTTCATGCTTGGCATCTTTCTTATCCCGCAGGACATCCCAGAGATTGAAATAAGGCCTCGGCTCAAGATTAATGAAATTCAGCAGCTTGGAAAAGAATGCTTCCGGCTTCACCTCTATTTTTTCGGTTAAAGCAAAATACGTGTCCGGCTGCCACACCGGGTCCAGGTGCCAGTGCTGTTTTGGTTTTGCCTTTCGCAGGAACTGCTTTACTTTTTTGGAAACTACATTCTGTCCTACCGTAATCAGTAAATCCGGCGCATACATCTTAAAATCCTCTTCCGTAAAATTAAAGACATACCGGTCGATATGCCTGAAGAACTTTTCGTGATAGAGGTTTGAATTGGCTTCGCTCAACACTACCACAGTATGGTTTTTTACCAGCTGCGTCAGTTGGTTTTCCAGTTCGGGACTGTGGTCTTTGGTTCCTACCAGAATCATGATTCTTTGGGAGGTATTCCACTCAGCTACCAGATGGGAAGGGATTTCGTATTCTTTTTGTCTGATGGTTTTTTCTACTGTCGGAAACGTCGGAAGCTCGGAAATCAATTCGTACAAAGGCTCTTCCAACGGGATATTGATGTGCACCGGCCCCTGCTTTTCGATACACAGCTCAATCGCGGTTTTAATAATACCGAAATTATGGTCTTCCGCGTTTTCTTTTCCGTCTTCCAGCAGCTGGAAATCACCGTACGAATGCTGATGAAAAATATTGTTCTGCCTGATGGTTTGCCCATCGAAAATATCCACATAATCCATCGGCCGGTCTGCAGTAAGTATCAACAACGGAATATTGGAATAAAAAGCTTCCGTAACGGCAGGATAATAATTTGCCGCCGCAGAACCGCTGGTACAGGTAATGGCCACCGGTTTTTTCTCGCTCATTGCCATGCCTACCCCTACAAAAGCAGCACTTCTTTCATCTACAATACTGTAACAGTTGAAACTGTCGATCTCTGAAAAATGAATCGCCAAAGGTGCATTTCTGGATCCGGGAGAAACAATGATATCTGAAATTCCGTATTGCTGAAGAAGGTGCGCGAGTATCTGAATACTTCTTTTGGAGGAATATTTTTTCATAGTACAAATTTAATTGATAAATGCTTAACACAAAAAAGAAATTAATTTAAAAATCTGTAATTTAGCCATTCGTAAATTTCTAAAAATGGATAAAATACCTAGTGTAGACCTGCGTGATTTCCTTTCGGGTGAACCGGAACGCAAACAGAAATTTGTAAATGAAATCGGAAAAGCTTATGAAGAAATTGGTTTTGTAGCCTTAAGAGGCCATTTTCTTGATGACGAATTGGTGGAGGAATTGTATGGAGAGGTAAAAAACTTTTTTGACCTGCCAACGGAAACGAAACAGAAGTATGAGATTCCGGGAATCGGTGGACAGCGAGGTTATGTCGGCTTCGGTAAAGAAACGGCAAAAGGCTTTAAAAAGGGAGACCTGAAAGAGTTCTGGCATTTCGGACAATACGTGTCTGAAGATTCCAGGTACAAAGACGAATATCCCGACAATGTTATTGTTGAAGAACTTCCCAAGTTCAATGAAGTAGGAAAAGAGGCGTATCAGATGCTGGAAAAAACAGGACAGTATGTTTTGAGAGCATTGGCACTGTATCTTGGTCTTGATGAATTTTATTTTGATGACAAGATTGCTGAAGGAAACTCTATTCTAAGACCGATCCATTATCCGCCGATCACAGAGGAACCGGATGATGCGGTGAGAGCAGCCGCTCACGGAGACATCAACTTAATTACTTTATTAATGGGTTCACAGGGAAAAGGCCTTCAGGTTCAGAACCACAAAGGTGAATGGATCGATGCGATCGCAGAACCGGATGAACTGATGATTAATGTAGGTGATATGTTATCCAGACATACCAACAACAAGCTGAAGTCTACGATCCATCGAGTGGTAAATCCGCCAAGGGAATTGTGGGGAACTTCAAGATATTCCATTCCGTTCTTCATGCACCCGGTAAGCTCCATGTCTTTGAATGCATTGGAAAACTGTGTGGATGAAGATCATCCTAAATTATATGAAGATACAACCGCAGGCGAATTTCTTCATGAAAGACTTATCGAATTAGGATTAATTAAAAAATAATAGAGAAACCGGGTCTTGAACCCGGTTTTATTTTGATGTCGTTTCACGTGAAACTTTTCTGTTATAGTTTTCTAAAACTATCCTGTGATACAATAAAATTCAGGACATGGGGTATTCTGCACTACCGTTCCCCACGGGCAGATACAGGTGTAAGTATCTCCACCACCGCCTGGATTTCCAGGACCACCCGGACCCGGTGAATAAGGTACACAAGTCCCGCCGGAACAGATTTCATTGGCTCCGCAGCCTCCCGTTCCCGGTCCGTCCCCTTCAAAACAGGATGCCGGAGGTGATCCTGCAGAAATACTCTTCTTGTCTTCTCTTGAAAGTTTTCTGAAATTTTTCATAGTTTTTGATTTTGATATTTTCCTACTCTTCCAGCTTTTCGGATTCCGCTTTATTTTTTAAAATTAAAAATTTTCTAACTAACAATCAAACATTTAGCCTTATTTATTCACATTGAAATGAATTTTATATTAATTCAGAAAACAAAATATACCACAGTTCATTGATATATTATTTTTTTGATTAACTTTACTTTAGTATCAAATTTTTAACTCAAACAATATGAAAAATTTAAAAAAACTAGACAAAAGCCAATTAAAAAACATTAAAGGAGCCGGAGGGATTAAGCCAATCGACGAGCCGGAATTTTGCGTATACGCTTGTGGAAATACGGTAATCTGTACTGCTTGCAGCGATGATTTCGAATGTCCGGATGATTCGATCTAAGATAGAGATCCTTTCTGAAATGATAAAAACCGTTTCTTTTTGGAACGGTTTTCTATTTTTAATGAATTTTTGCTATTTGAAGTTAGGTTTATAATTAAGCTCTATAGGATTATTATTTTCCTTCAGCACTTTTTGCATTTTTTGCGACATTTCACGAGAATTCCAAGGCAACTTATTGCCTTTTTCATCTGCATGTACTATTTTCATTCCACTGCTTTCAAGCTCAGCAAATGGTTGACTGTAAAAATTTTCTTGTAAAAGTTTAAATTGGGTAAAGCTTAAAATTTTACCTTTCTTCGAAGGAAAAAACATACTGTTTTTTTTATCCGCATAATATACAAGGCTGAATTTAAAATCATTAGTTGAATCAGCAATCTGTATAATTAATCCAGGTAATCCATGAAATACATAAGGCCTGTCCTGAATGGCAATGCTTTTTGCAAACCAGGCTTCCCACGTTCTTCCTCCATAATTTACGGTTGCTTTCTGACATTTCAAACCTGCAATAGTTGCTGAATCACTTAATAATTTCCAATCAAGTTTTTCATCAATTAAAACATCATAAGTATTTAAAACAAAAGGAATGGTCACCGTTTTATATATTTCTTCTTTGGACTTTCCTTTATGACTATATAATTGATTAAAGTCGAGAGGAGTTCCTAAGCCCTTTCCCGTCTTTTCTCTCAAAGAATCATAATATCTATCATTTTCTGATCTAAAAACTGATTTCTCATCAGAAATATCAAGAAAGTAATTTTCCGTTTTGAATAATTTTTTATCAGGAGTTGAATTTGTTGTCACTTCATAAACAAATGACAAATTTTGCGAAAACAATAGGGCTTCCACAAAAAATAAAAGTAAAATAAAAAGTTTTCTCAATACAAATTATTAAAATTTTTAGTTACAAACATTTTCGGCAGTAACTTGTTATTTGGCCATTATCACTATTTGAAATAACATAAGTACTGCAAGTTAAGCCAAACTGCTCACAATATCCGTCATTTGGACCGCAAGCGTCTCCACAATTGCCCATACCAACAGGAAGTTTTCCTCCATAAATCTTTCTTAGTTTTATTCTAGAATAGTTTTTAAAATTTTTCATTTTTTGAAATTTAATATAACTAAACTAAATACTTCCTATTAAAAATTCTATGACACTACGAAGAAATAAATTATTGAATATACGTAAAGTTAAAAAATTTCTCACGCGAATATGGCAACTTATCTTAAGATAAGCCAAACACAATATCAGAAAAGAGAGACAGGAAAAATTAAAATATCTGATTCAGAATGGGAACGAATCGCTCGCCTTTTAAATGTCAATATAGAGGATATTTATGAAGATGACCAGCCTTCCGATGAAACGGATATAATGGATGAAATCACTTTTTTAAAAGAAAAAATTAACGTTCCAGAAATGAAAGTGGCCTCACTTACGGATGTTAAAATCACTCAAACAGTCTCAACTGCTGATCCTTCGCTCCTGTAAAATTTTGGGTTGAAAGTTTTGGAAAATCTGTTCCGTCAAAGAACTTTTTCCTTCCTATTTTGAAGGTATTATGAATCATTTCAGCAATATTTCCTTCACCTTTTTGCCGGTCGAAATATCTTTTCTCGCCTAATTTTCCACCGCGCATTAACCGGATCAGGTTCAAAACCTTCTGCGCGCGGTCCGGAAAAGCATGTTCGATCCAATTGACGAAAACCGGCTCTACAGAATCATTCAGCCGTACCAGCGTATACCCGAAACTCTTCGCACCTGCCTCAGAAACAGCCTTCAGTATGGACAGCGGTTCATCGCTGTTCAGCCCAGGAATAATCGGTGCAACCATCACATTTACCGGGATTTTATTTTCCGAAAGGATTTCGATGGCTTTTAATTTATTTTTAGCAGAACTCGTGCGGGGCTCCATTTTCCGCCGCAGCTCTTCATTAATCGTCGGAATGCTCAGTGAAACCGAAACGAGATTTTTTTCCGACAAAGGTTTTAAAATATCGATATCCCTCAGCACCAAAGCATTTTTTGTGAGAACATGCACGGGATGCCGGTAATCCAGACAGACCTGCAGGATTTTCCGGGTGATCTCAAACTGGCGTTCTGCAGGCTGGTAACAGTCGGTATTTCCGGACAGTAAGATCGGTGCCGGCCGGTAACCTCTTTTCTGGAAGAACTTTTCCAGCAGCTGTGGTGCATTTTTCTTCACCATGATCTTCCTTTCGAAATCGATTCCGGCGCTGTATCCCCAATATTCGTGGGTAGGTCTTGCAAAACAGTATGAGCAGCCATGCTCACAGCCCTGGTAAGGATTCATGGAATACTCCATCGGCAGATCTTCGCTTTTTACCTGATTAACAATGGTTTTCGGAAAAACTTCAGTGAAGGATGTTTTTACCGTTTCGAAGTCTTCTTCTTCCGGTTCATAGGTATAGCGGTCGAAACGGTTGATGACATTTCGCTGAGCGCCCTGACCTTTTATGATATCCTCGTTCTGCATTGTTGATGTAAAATTAAAAGGTAATTTCTAGAAAACCATTACATTTTACGTTACAATTTGTAACAAAAAAATCCAACACTGTAATAGTGCCGGATCAACATAATTGGGATATATTTTGTAACTACTTCAATGCATAAAATTCGATACCGTGATATTCGTCATCATGATTTTTACCCTCAAAATGACGGTGATAATCCGAATAGGCATCGCTGTATTTTTTATCTTTTCTATCTAATATTTTTTTTATTCCTATGATACTTAATACTGCCAAAAGACCTACTCCCCCTGCCAGTAAAACTCCGACTTCTTTTTTCATATTCTGTCTGATTTATGTATCACTAGCTATTACAAAAAGTATACCCAACGCCTTATGGGTATTATAAATTTTGTTAACGTTGCATAAGCCTTTTGATGCATTGAATAAAACAGATATACCATGTTTTGTATATCAATGGTTTAATTATTGCAGTTTTAACGGAAAAAATTATTATGGACAGTACAGGAAATATTGATAAAATGACAACCTTAAGCCAGGTTATGACCAAACTGACACAGAAAGGCGTTCACAGAGAGTTCCGAATGAATGAAAATGGTGAGATGAAATTTGAAAACTCTGACAAAGTTTACCAACCTCATGAACTTACCATCGTGAAAACCTACCGTTTTGAAGGGCCGAGTGCACCGGATGATAATGCCGTGCTGTACGTTGTAAAAGACGATGCCGGTAATATCGGAATGATGATCGATTCTTACGGTGCCGACAGCAATTATCCCGGTGAGGAATTCGATAAGTTTTTACGGGCTGTACCAATCCTGGAAAACCACGAATTTGATTTCGAATAAACAAAATCGACTTATATAAAAAATCCGGAATTATTCAGTTCCGGATTTTTGTTTTTTCTTAAACAGGCCTTTCAGAAATCCCTTTTTCTCATCTGGCTGAGCGGGCGGCTGTACGGCAGCTCCTTTTTTCTGCTCCTGATTATCTTTAGATTCTGCCTCCTTTCCGGATGGCTTTGTATCCTTTCCTTTAATGTCATCCTTCCCTTTTTTAGAGGTATCGATGTTGATTCCGATCAGTGTTTTCTTCAAGCCCTGCTCGATTCCTTTCCAGAATAGATTAAAGAAAGATTTGGTGGGGTCTCTTTCTACATCTTCGATTTCCACATCTTCGGGAAGCTTTCCGGAATCCGATTTCACCAGCAGATTGGCAATAGCCGTTAAAAATCCCTTCTTCTCGCGGTTTTCTTTATCCAGGATCGCTACTTTAAGATCTTTATGTCTAAGGTTAAAGCTGCCGTTCAGCCCTTTTGGGTTTCCTCTGAAATTGAAAAGCATTTCCTGGATGGTTCCTGTAGCCGTCACATGAAGATAAGGACGGATAAAAGGATTGATCCCGGTTGCCGGAAGATTGGTTGTACGACCTGAAATATTAAATACATCCCTCTGGTCGGCGACATCAAAATTCCAGTTGACTGAAA
This sequence comes from Chryseobacterium sp. SORGH_AS_0447, assembly GCF_030818695.1. NCBI lineage: Bacteria > Pseudomonadati > Bacteroidota > Flavobacteriia > Flavobacteriales > Weeksellaceae > Chryseobacterium > Chryseobacterium sp. SORGH_AS_0447. The sequence goes on from NZ_JAUTAR010000001.1 coordinate 294,171, forward strand.
GCGGCGCGAGATTCATGAATGAACAGTTGATTTTGATATCAACCCGGGTCGGCTTGCCTTTCATTTTGGCAGAATTCAGATTCTTTACATTCATATTAAAATTACCGAATGTCAGTTTACCTGGCCCGGCACTTTCCGGTGTATCTTCTTCATAAACCAGAACAGAATTCCGAAGATTTAGATTATTGACAACCATCGGAATTTTAATAGATCGCAGCATCCTTGAATACAAAGGCTTTTCTTTAGGATCGTCTTTAGGGATCTTGCTCCTGAAAATATTGGCATCCGCCGACTGGATCGTAACATTTGAAGCGTTGATAGATTTCTGGTCCGAAAATAGATCCCAGGTTCCGTTGGCAGTAATCTGAGCAGCTTTAATATCATATAAATCCCTTTCTACGGGGATCATTCTGATAAACTGGCTTCTCGAAATGAGAGGCTTCATCACAAACTGGGCGATCCGGATATTATTCTGATCTGCTTTTAAAACACCCGTCGTCATCCGGTAAAACTGAGTTTTATAAGCAAAGTTATCGGAAGTAACGGCATAGCTTTTAATTCCCACCTCCATTCCCGGCTGCCCCTTTTTGGAATTCAGCTCAATATCACTAAGGGTAGCATTCAGATTATTTAAAGTTAACGGCTGATTATTTTTATCGTAGGTAATATCAGAATTTCTAAGCGTTACTTTCCTGACATTGATCGGAAACTGTATCCCTTTGAAATCTGCTGTTTTATTTTTCTTTGTGTTTTCTTCTCCCGCTTTAATGCTTCCTTTTACACGGTCCACCAGCACATCTTTTACGTCAAGATTCATTTTTTTATCAACAACTTCCCATTTATTGATGGCAAATCCTATGTAATTTGCAGTAAGATCCATTGAGGTCTTCTCATTGCCTGAACCGTTCGGAACAACGGATATCATTTTAAGCTCCCCTTTTTTGGGCGTTAAGCTGAAACTTTTTACATTAAAATCCTGGTGGTTGGAGTACAGGATATCCTGTGCTGAAAACTGAAAATCCTTGTATCCTACTGGGATCAGCTCCTCCCGAGTTTCTTTGTCAAACCGGAGCTGGTTGATATTCAGGTTGGCCTTATGGGCATAAAGGAGCTTGCTTCCGTCGGGCTTCATTACCTGTATCGTCATGTTATTCAATCTTACCCCCTGCAGATCCAGTTCAAAATTAAATGGCTTTTTCGCCTTGATGGGAACCGCACTCGTTGTGTATACAAAAAGATCCGGGTTATAAAAATCGGCATTGGCCAAAGAAATTTTATTCTTTTCCAGCAGGATATCTTTTAACTGGATTTTTTCGACATTAAACTGAAAAAGCTGCGTTTTTTTAGGATAATATTTTTTAAACTGTTCAAAAGTTACGAGGGGAGTCAGCTGAAACTTGTTAATCGACATTTGTCCGTTTTTTGTTTCAATCCTGTCGATCTGTAAAGCATACACATTATCCGGCCGGAAAAAAAAATCCGTTCCTTTGATGGTATACTGATCGAAAACCACAGGAAGCTTATCTTCAACCGACTCTTCTGTCATCTGGAGGTTTTCCACATACAGGCTGAGATCTTTCACGGAAAAAAATTTCTGTTTGGTGTACCTGAACATATTGATATTCCCTTCATTGATCCTGATGTTCTCAAATAGAAAGGGACTTCTTTTTTTGCCTGTTTTGGCATCCACGGGTTTTGCGAGGATAATATTCAGATTCGGCTTGGACAGCAGGAGGTCGGACGAACTGATCTGCTTGTTGAAAAGGGCATCGTAAATTCCGAAACGGCTTACCTTCAAAGTATCCATTGTTCCCTGGAGCCCGATTACCTCCGTATTCTGCGGATTTTTATTATTAACGGTAATTCCTGTCGAAAGAATATTTCCCGACAGCAGATCGACATCAAGGGTTTTATAGGAAACCTGATAGTCTGTATTGTTCTTAATGTATTTTGGAAGCTGGGTTTTAAGCCAGATATTAAGCCCTAAATTTGCCAGTAAAATAATGACGAACAGAATTCCGAGACTGATTAATAATTTTCTGACCCATTTTTTCATAATTTGTGATCTGGTTTAATCTGAGATCCGGTTTAGTTGGTTACATTCAATTCAATCACATAGCCTTCATGCCCTCTAACGTTAATAAAATGCCCTCCGTCAAATCCCAGATACTGTCCTTTGATCCCCGTCAGCTTTCCGGTAAATTCCGGTTTTTTATCCAGGGTAAAGGAAGTTACTTTTTCAGGTTTGTCGTAAGGATAATCGAATGTCCAGAGGTTTTCACCTTCACTGTAAAACTTCTGAAAGTCTTCCGGGAAATATTCTTTTATTTTCTGCTGAAAATCGGCCAGATCTACTTCTCCTTCCAGATCGTCCTGAAGCATTTTTTTCCAGCTGGTCTTATCCGGCACATGCTGCTTGAGGGCAACTTCGATCATTCCTGCTTCATACCGGTTTTCGGTTCTTGCAATCGGCAGTGCGAAAGTAGCGCCCTGGTCGATCCATCGGGTGGGGATCTGCGTATTTCTCGTCACCCCTACTTTTACTTCTCCCGTATACGCCAGATAAACCGTATGTGGCTGTAATTGAATTTGTTTTTCTATATCCAAATCCCGTTCCGCAATTCCCAGATGTGCCGTAGAAAGTTCCGGTCGGATGATCGTATCGCTCGCATAAGGGCTTTCGAAAAAGCAGTTTTTACAGAAACCCATTCTGTAGATGGTTTTATCTTCCTGGCAGTGCACGCACTGAAATCCGATATGCTTGATGGTAAGTTCCTTCCCGAAAAGCTCGTTCATGTGGATCAGATCCCCCGAAAGATTGAGATAATACTGAATCGGCTCGTCATGGAAGCTCGTCATCTTTAAAATTTGCCCTTGAAACTGCATATTAATTTTATATTACTTTTTTAAGTAAATTTAATGATTATATTTTTCACGAAGTAAATTTATATTTTTGTAGCACGAAAAACATACGGATGAATTATCTTGTCACCGGCGGAAGCGGTTTTATTGGTTCTCACTTAACTGAACAATTATTGAAAAAAGGACATTCTGTCATAAACGTTGACAATTTTGACGATTTCTATAATTATCATATAAAAATTCAAAATACTTTAGAGGCGATCCAACATTTTTCGGATTTTGAATACTCGGATAAGGAAGCAGACATTTGTAAATTAATTTCTCTATCCCAATCGGAGAATTATCGTCTATATTACCAGGATATCAGGGACAAAAATGGGCTTGAAGAAATCTTTAAAACCCATCAGATTAATGCGGTCATTCATCTCGCTGCGCTTGCCGGCGTACGCCCTTCTATTGAAAGGCCGCTGGAATATGAGGAAGTGAACGTACGAGGAACTATGAACCTATGGGAGTTATGCCGCGATTTTAACGTTAAAAAATTCATTTGCGCCTCATCATCAAGTGTTTATGGGAACAACGAGAAAATTCCTTTTGCGGAAACCGATAATGTAGATCATCCGATTTCCCCTTATGCTGCCACCAAAAGATGCGGTGAAATTTTAGGTCATGTTTATTACAATCTGTACAACATTGATATCATCCAGCTGAGGTTTTTCACGGTATATGGGCCACGGCAGAGACCGGATCTGGCCATCCATAAATTTATCCGGTTAATATCCGAAAACAAAGAGATTCCTTTTTACGGCGATGGTACTACGGCAAGAGACTATACCTATATTGATGATGTTATTGATGGGATCTTAAAATCCATCCTCTATCTTGAGAACAATTCCGGCGTTTATGAGATCATTAACCTCGGAGAAAGCGAAGTCATTAACCTGAACGAAATGCTGGCCACAATAGAAGGCGCACTTGGAAAATCTGCCATCCGGAAAAATCTGCCAATGCAGCCCGGAGATGTCCTGAAAACCAATGCCGATATTGCCAAAGCACGCACATTAATCGGCTATAAACATGACACAAACTTCCAAAATGGCATAAAAAAATTTGTGGAATGGTTTTTGAGAAAATGACCTCGAGTACGGCGAAGGCGCCTTGCAAAGACTTCTCCGGCTTACAGTGAACAAAAATTAATAAAAAGAATTGAAAATCAGGTGTAAAAAAGCATATTATATAAGCGATTTTTATACTTTTGCAAAAAATTAGAAAATTATGTACTGGACATTAGAATTAGCTTCATACTTAAGTGACGCACCTTGGCCAATGACTAAAGCAGAGCTTATCGACTATGCCATCAGAACCGGTGCTCCTATGGAAGTAGTGGAAAATCTTCAGGCGATTGAAGATGAAGGGGAAATTTATGATGCAATCGATGAAATCTGGAGCGATTACCCTACGGACGAAGATTATCTTTGGAACGAAGACGAATATTAATTAAAAGCAATAAGCTTTAGGCCATGCTTAGAGCTTTTTTGCCCTTTTTATATATCATTTTCACGTTAAGTGTTATTCAAACGCTTAAAGGGTATTCTTTTAAGCATAAAGCAAAAAATTTATGAGTTTTTTAAACAAAGTTCTAAAAGGGTTTTTGGGAGACAAAAAAGCGCAGGACCTAAAAGAAGTAAAAAAAGTTGTAACAAAAATCAAAGCTGTTGAACCGGCGATCCAGCAATTGTCTGATGACGGTTTAAGAGAGAAAACTGCTGAGTTTAAAGAAAATATTAAATCTGCCACCAGCAAAATCACAGCGCAGATAGAACAGATCCAGGAACAGATCAAGAATTCGAAAAACGTGGACGAAAAAGAATCCCTTTTCTCGAAGATCGAAACCCTGAAAAAAGAATCATACGAAATTGAAGAAAAAGTCCTGGGCCAGATCCTTCCTGAAGTTTTCGCTTTGGTGAAAGAAACGGCAAGAAGATGGGCACAGAACGGAGAAATCCGTGTAACGGCATCCGACTGGGACAGACAATTGGCTGCTGCCGGAAAAGATTTTGTAGAAATTCAGGGAGATCAGGCAGTCTGGAAAAACTCATGGGATGCTGCCGGAACACCTGTAAACTGGGACATGGTACATTACGATGTACAGTTTATCGGAGGGGTTATCCTGCACAGCGGAAAAATTGCTGAAATGGCAACCGGTGAAGGAAAAACTTTGGTAGGTACGCTGCCGATATTCTTAAATGCTCTTCCGGGAAGAGGGGTTCATGTCGTAACAGTGAACGATTATCTTGCCAAAAGGGACTCCGCGTGGATGGGACCATTATATCAGTTCCACGGAATGTCGATCGACTGTATCGATAACCACCAGCCAAACTCAGACGGAAGAAGAAAAGCGTATAACTCAGATATTACTTACGGAACCAACAATGAATTCGGTTTCGATTATTTGAGAGACAACATGGTAACTTCTCCATCTGAATTGGTACAGAGAGAACTGAACTTTGCCATCGTCGATGAGGTAGATTCCGTATTGGTAGATGACGCGAGAACTCCGCTGATCATTTCAGGTCCGGTTCCGCAGGGAGACCGTCAGGAATTCGACGTTTTGAAACCTTCAATCGACAGAATCGTTGAGGTTCAGAAAAAAACCGTTTCCACCATCTTTAATGAAGCGAAAAAATTAATCGCTGCCGGAAACACCAAAGAAGGAGGATTTAAATTGCTTCAGGCCTACAGAGGTCTTCCTAAAAACAGACAATTGATTAAATTCTTATCGGAAAGCGGAAACCGTGCATTGCTTCAGAAAGTGGAAGCGCAATATATGCAGGACAACAACCGTGATATGCCGATCGTAGATAAGGATCTTTACTTCGTAATCGAAGAAAAGAACAACCAGGTAGATCTTACCGACAAAGGGGTTGAATACATGTCCCAAGGGAATTCCGATCCTAATTTCTTCGTA